>NZ_JBADWU010000040.1:0-14758 GCF_056203535.1 Candidatus Limimorpha sp.
AACCGCAAAAGCAGCGTGGTGTGCGTGGGGCGGCGGAAAGCGAAGCCCGCCGGCCTGCGGACTCCACGATGCTTTGAGGACTATACCGGTTACAGGAAACTGCCAGGGCAAATGGGTGAAACCAGGCCTAAACGAAAAAAATATCAAAAAATGCTTGCGTGGTAACATAGAAAGCGGTTTTTATGTATAACTTTCATATCTTTGCGCAAAATTTAGAAACTATGTCAAGAATACTCATCATAGACGACCAAGACGCCATCCGCCGCGTGCTGCGCGACATTCTCGAAAACGAGAAATACCAAGTCGACGATGTGGCCAACGGCATGGAGGCCCTGCAACTTGTGAAAGATCAGGAATACGACGCCATTTTCTGCGACATCAAAATGCCTGAAATGGACGGCATCGAGGTCTTGGAAGCCGTCAAGCAGCTATGCGACACGCCTGTCATCATGATTTCGGGACACGGAACCATCGACACGGCTGTTGATGCTATTAAAAAAGGTGCGTTCGATTTCATCCAGAAACCGCCCGATCTGAACCGTCTGCTCATCACCTTGCGCAATGCCTTGGACAAGCAGAACCTCAGCACCGAGAACAAGGCCCTGAAACGAGCCGTGAAACGGCAGAACGAGATGGTCGGCGAATCAACCGCCATGATGGATGTGAAAGACATGATTGAAAAAGTGGCGCCCACCAACGCCCGCGTGCTCATCACCGGCGAAAACGGTACAGGTAAGGAACTTGTGGCGCGTCAGCTTCACGAACTGAGCAGCCGCAATTACGGGCCTTTCATCGAGGTGAACTGCGCCGCCATTCCTTCAGAACTGATTGAAAGCCAGCTGTTCGGTCACGAAAAAGGCTCCTTTACTTCCGCCATCAAGACCCGCAAAGGCGATTTCGAACTGGCTGACGGAGGCACCTTATTCTTGGACGAAATCGGCGACATGAGCCTTGCCGCCCAAGCCAAGGTGCTGCGTGCCTTGCAGGAAAACAAGATTACGCGTGTCGGCGGCGAAAAGGAAATTCCCGTCAACGTGCGCATCCTGGCCGCCACCAACAAGAACCTCAAGGAGGAAATCGAAAAGGGCAACTTCCGAGAAGACCTCTATCACCGCCTGAGCGTCATCGTCATCAACGTGCCGCCATTGCGCGAAAGGAAAGACGACATTCCGCTGTTAGTCAACAACTTCGTGGAAATCATTGCCCAAAACATGGGCAAGGCTACGCCAACCTTTACCGACGAGGCATTGGAAGAACTGAAGAAATTCAAATGGACGGGCAACATCCGCGAGCTGCACAACATTGTGGAACGTCTTGTGATTCTCAGTGGCAACGAAATCACGAAAAATGATGTTTTGCGGTATGCTAATCCGCTGAATCAGTAGTTTTTAGACACTGATATTTCATAAATCTGACGCAAATCTTTGAGATTTTGCTTGTATTGTTTTTGCCAAAATTAACTTTAAAGTGAAAAAACATTCATTTATAAGTTAAGTTTTTAAAATAATGTCGTATTTTTGTGGGCGATTAAAATGATACGGCATGAACAAAACTGTCTCAGTCAAGACCATAGAACAAAACGACAATGTCAGCCTTTATTCCATTTGTTTCGATGGAAACAAATGGAGCGAATACGAAAAGTTCCTGACTAAATTCAAAGACAACGCCAAACTAAACCGTGATTTTCAAACCATTATACTTGCCATGGCGAAAATCATTGAGCATGGTGCTTTGGAGCGTTTTTTCCGCAACGAAGGTAAAATCAACGATAATCTTTGCGCCCTATCCATTGATTCAAGAAAACTTCGATTGTATTGTCTGCGCATTTCCAACCAAATATTGATTGTCGGGAACGGAGGAGAAAAAACGACAAGAACTTACCAAGAAGACGAGCAGTTGAGTGGCTATGTGATGGATCTTCAAAAATTCGACGAACTATTGCGTCAAGCCCAATTGTCAGGCGAAATCAGTATTGAAAACAACGTTATTACAGGTATCGACACCGCAACATTTGAATTATGATACAGAATCCTTTATTTCGCGAATGTCTCGAAGCGATTCCCGAAGATCGCAAGGCCGAATTTGAATTATCATTTGCCATTGCCACACGCATTGATGAGTTACTGAAACGCAAAGGAATGACCCAACGCGAGTTAGCTCAAAAACTTGGCAAAAAAGAATCAGAAGTCAGCAAGTGGCTCACGGGCAGACACAACTTTACGACAAACACCCTTGCTCGCATTTCAATTGCCTTGGATGCACCCATCATCAATGTGGCATCATCCTATTACGGATTAAACGGACAATCATGTAGCCAAGTGGCTGAATCGAAAGCCAATTATCAATAATCGCAGCAAAAACCGTCCCATATAGAAAAAAAGTATTACTTTTGCGGCCTGTTCTTTGAGAAAGACATTTCATCAAAGCGGCAAACATTGGGGGTGACCGGTTTTGACAGCAAGATGAATTGTCATGTAAGCATGCCGAGCCTCGCAGTGACGCTCGTTAATCTTGACTGCAAAAAATTAATTGGCGAAAATAACTACGCTTTCGCTGCCTAACCGAAGCACAGTAAGTTAAGGCTTAATCCGCTCACAAGGTGGGTGGACGAAACATCTCGCAGATGGATCCTCCTGATTCCGGTCTGAGTCCGAGGTGCTAAGCAATTTCAGGATAGTCCCGTCGGCGCTTCGACGCTGGGGCGAAACTCAGAAGATAAGGTTGTGTTTAGGGCGTCTTCCCCCTTGCACAGCACGAAAACCAACGGCGGAATAAGCATGTAGAAAGCATGGGGGTTCCTTGTTTGGACGAGGGTTCGACTCCCTCCATCTCCACAAAAAATTATCAAAACTCGCTGATTCTCAGCGAGTTTTTTATTTTCAAAGAATTTCACTCCCATTTTTTGCTAAATTGTGTTTTCCTGATTTAGGTTGACTCGGTTTCACTGATTAATACTGATATGAATTGACTTATTGCTGTTAATCTTGGAATGAGTTTACCATCCGAGCCTTATCCCTGTCAGTGTGCGTAACTGATACACTGTTGACTCTTCTTTATGAGTCAACCTTTTTCAGGGGAATACAAAATCAGTCTTTTATTAAACAACAGCCAATCATAATCAAAAAGGGTCAGAAATCAAGTTTTCTTTCCATCGAAATCATTCCGACATACATGCTGTTGCTGATGTCGGTGTCGTCGAAGGTTCGGAAAGCCATGTAAACATGAAAGTCGCCATAGATCATCCTGTCAAACACAGGGCTGAACACTCCGTCTTTTCGCGAGGCAGTATGCGACAGTTCTAATGACGACCGGAAGCCGTAATTCCCTTTGTGCAAGAGAAAGACCAATTGGTCGTCGGCATTGGCACAGGCTTGTCCGCTGTTGTCGGTCCATGTGAAAACGATGTTTCCGCCATCAACATGCACCGAGGCGTTTTCGGGTGACGACAGAAAACCTTGGCACACCAGCACTTTCTGGGGGTCGAGGACCGGAGTGCCGTCAACAATGGTGAATGCATTCTTCATGAGGTGAGAGGAGGCCTGACTGTAAGCCTTGCCTTTTTCAACGCTCTTGAAACTCGTCTTCAGGAAATCCTTGACGGGACTGAGGAATTCGGTCATCAGCGTGATTTTCTGGCGATGGGTCAGTTGCTTCGGTGATTTCCTGTCGTGGTGGTACGAGTTGCTTGAAGCTCTGACAATCTGCTCTCCGGAGCGAATGTAGAATGAAAGGTTATTTATTCTGCCTTTCATAAGTCCTGTTTTTGTGTATTGTATGGCCATGATGACTATATTGTATCATTACTGTATTAATAGGATGCAAAAGTAATAAAGATATAATGTATTGTCAACAAAAAGATAAAATAATTACCATTTATTTACCTTTAAATACTAAATAAAAGGTAAATATGTGGTATATATATGCTAAATAAGTTATATGCAAGACATAGCGTCATAGTAGGATTAGGTAGAGGTAAGGGCGGAGAATTGTACAAAACAAAATCTAAGATATTATTCACTTTTTCCCATTTTAGTGATAAGTTGGTAGTCAAAACTAAGCTGCAAAATAAATATTCTCATTTCGACAAGCTCAATGAGCTGCAAATCAGCTTGCTGAGCTTGTCGAAGCATTGCATCTTTTATGTAAACTAAATACGCTCATCTACTTATTTTTTTAGCGTTACTTAATGGAAAATATGTATTTTTGTAGTTTATTAAATTCATTGCAAATAAATGGAAAACTCACATAGCCAAATAGTTTCTCTCATCTGGAACATTGCTGACGATGTCCTGCGCGACGTGTTCCTCCGCGGACAGTATCGCGATGTCATCCTTCCCATGGTGGTGCTGCGCCGCCTCGATGCCTTGCTGGAACCCACTAAGGAAGAAGTGGAACAGGAAATCAAGGACAATGGCGGCTTTGACGGCCTCGACGAAGGCATCCTCACCGACATCACAGGCCTGACTTACTTCAACACAAGCAAATGGACGCTGAACCGCCTGAAATCGCAGGCTACCGACAACAACGACTTGCTCTACAACAATTTCGTGGAGTATCTGAATGGCTACAGCGAAAACGTCCGTGACGTGCTGAAGAATTTCGAATACTACAACAAGGCCCGCAAACTGGCCGACAACGATAGGCTACTTTCCATGATTGAGCGCATCACCGACCCACGCATCAACCTCACCGACAAGGACGCAACCGACCCTGACGGCTTGCTGCTTCCGGCCCTTACCAACGTAGGCATGGGAACGGTATTCGAAGAACTGTTGCGAAGGTTCAACGAAGAAAACAACGAGGAAGCGGGCGAACACTTTACGCCAAGAGATGCCATTTCGCTTTTGGCCCATCTGATTTTCGAGCCTGTGAAAAACAACCTGCCGAAAATCATCACCCTCTACGACCCGGCTTGCGGCTCGGGAGGAATGCTCACGGAAGGACGCGAGTATCTGTTAGACATCGGAGTGAAGAACACGGCCATCCAACTGTCGGGAACGGAGATCAACCCCGAGACCTACGCCATCTGCAAGTCGGACCTCATCATCAAAGGCGTGGATCCAAGCGGAATGCACTTGGGCAACACCATCACTGATGACAATTTTGCCGACAAGTCGTTTGGCTACATGCTGACCAATCCGCCTTACGGCAAGTCGTGGAAGACCGACAAGGAAAAGATCTATCACGACAAGGCCCTTCTCGACCACCGCTTTGAACTTACGCTGAAGAACTTTGCGGGCGAAGAGGAAGTCCTCGACAGCACACCACGAACCTCCGACGGCCAGCTGCTGTTTATTCTCGAAGAGGTCGATAAGATGAAACCGCTTGAATTTCAGCCTCAAGGCTCACGCGTAGCTTCCATTCACAACGGGTCATCACTATTCACTGGCGATGCAGGCAGCGGCGAGAGCAACATCCGACGCTATCTCATCGAAAACGACCTTGTGGATGCCATCATCCAGTTGCCAAACAATATCTTCTACAATACGGGCATCAGCACCTACGTCTGGATTCTCACCAACAAGAAAGCCGACAACCGCCGTGGCAAGGTGCAACTCATCGATGCTTCGCAAGCCTTCGAGAAACTGCGCAAGAACCAGGGTTCGCGCAACTGCACCATCTCCGAACCGTTCCGCAATGCCATCCTGAAGGTCTATATGGACTTCATCGAGCAGGAAGCCACCGAGGAAAACAAGATAGGTTCGAAGATTTTCGACGGCGACGACTTCCGCTATTACAACGTGACCATCGAGCGACCGCTGCGCCTGAAGAGCCAGTTCAACGCGCTCAAGATTGATGAAATGCTCTACGACAGCACCGACCTCGAAATGAGCAAGTGGTTGCATCAGACCTACGGCGAGCGCGTGTTCACCGGACTTGATGACGAGATTCCGAACATCAAGGAATACCTGAACGAAAACGAAATCAAGATGACGGACAAGAAACTGGCCAAACTGGTTTCTGCCTCCGCATGGAAAGACCGCCGCACGATTCAGGATGCTGCAAAAGCCCTGATGAAAGCCATCGGCACGGAGGTGTTCATGGATTACAACATCTTCGCCGAAAAAGTGACATCCACGACAAAGGCCTTGAAACTCGATGTGAAAGGTGCTGCGCTCAACGGCATTGCCCGCGCCATGTCGGTCACCGACCCTGAAGCTGCACCCGTCATCAAGAAGCAACACACGACAAGAAGCAAGGATGTCGAGTTGCTGGAAACGGTTTTCGGCATCAGCCAGGAACTGCTTGCTGACTACGGCTACACAAAAGAAGGCTATGGCTACATTGAATATGAGGCCGACAGCGAGCTCCGCGACACAGAAAAAATCCCCGTTAAGGAAAACATATATGAATACTTCCAGCGTGAAGTCCGTCCGTATGTGGCCGATGCCTGGATCAACCTCCCTCCTACCAAAATCGGCTGCGAAATTTCGTTCAACAAGTATTTCTACAAGCCTGCCCCATTGCGCAGCTTAGAGGAGAACGAAGCCGACATCCTTAAACTCGATGCCGAAAGCCAAGGATTCATCAAGTCACTGTTTGAAAATTAAAGGTTATGGAATGTAATGTTGACAAAATACAATCAATTAAAAAGTTGAATTTTTCCACGCAGCGAGTGGAAAATCCTGGAAAATCGTTCACCAGCAGTGAACGAAATTGAAAAACGAATTGCGCAGATTGATTGACACAACTAACGAAGAGAATTAGCCTATGCAGAAATACGATTCATATAAGGACAGCGATACGGAGAGCGGCCAGAATCAGCCTCTTCTGCTGTTTAGAAACAAATATCGGATTCCATCGGCTCGCAAGGTAGATCACGACTATTCTGGAGGTGCCTATTTCGTGACGATATGTTGCGAAGACCGAGAATGTTTTTTCGGACACATTGTCGAAGATGGCGATGGTGAAAAAAAGATGATTTTGAATGACATAGGAAGATATGCCGAACAGGTGTTAACGTGCCTGCCTTTGCATAGCCCATACGCAGCGGTGCCGTTGTGGGTGGTGATGCCTAATCACGTGCATCTGATTGTGGTGATTGACGGTGAAAAAACGCCGTATGAACGCAGGGGTAACGTAGAGGCACGGCATACCACGTCTAATGATTCGCCGTTTCGTCCCGTAGAGACGCGGCATGCCACGTCTAATGATTCGCCGTTTCGTCCCGTAGAGACGCGGCATGCCACGTCTCTACACGAACCCAACCCCAAACCAACAAACGAAAAAAATGCATTCATGCAGGAAATCGCCAATATGCAGGGTTGGTTATCGGTTGCCGTTGGCGGATTCAAATCGGCGGTAACGAAATATGCAGGCGAAAACAATATCGAATTTGGATGGCAAACCCGTTTTCACGACCACATCATCCGTAACCAGGAGGAAATGAATCGGATAGCGGAATATATAGAAAACAATGTCGCCAAATGGAAAGAGGATTGTTTTTATGTGAAACCAGCGAAACAGGGCGCGGCATGTGGAGACGTGGCATGTAGAGACGTGGCATGCCGCGTCTCTACGGATGTTCCCGTGGTAAACCGACAAATGAAAAAGGAATGCCTATCGGCAAAAAATGAAAAATGATGCAGAAATACGATTCATATAAGGACAGCGGCGTGCAGTGGTTAGGAGAAATTCCGACACATGTAGAGACGTGGCATGCCGCTTCTCCACGGATGTTCCCGTGGTGAACCAACAAATGAAAAAGGAATGCCTATCGGCAAAAAATGAAAAATGATGCAGAAATACGATTCATATAAGGACAGCGGCGTGCAGTGGCTGGGAGAGATTCCGAGTCATTGGGAAATAAAGCATCTCAGCAATTTCTTAACAATCTTTTCCGAGAAAGGGCACGGAGATAAACAACTTCTTTCGGTAACAAGGGAGAAGGGTGTGATTT
Source organism: Candidatus Limimorpha sp. (assembly GCF_056203535.1). NCBI lineage: Bacteria > Pseudomonadati > Bacteroidota > Bacteroidia > Bacteroidales > Candidatus Limimorpha > Candidatus Limimorpha sp. Next base: position 7,901 of record NZ_JBADWU010000040.1, read on the forward strand.
TGCGAGACAAGGACAACAAAGAAGAAAACCACAATTTCGTACCTGATGATCTGAGCGGATATAAACATCTTTGTGCAGGAGATTTTATTATAAACAAGATGAAATCATGGCAGGGTTCTTATGGCGTATCAGAATATGAGGGTATCGTTAGTCCCGCATATTTTACATGTAAGTTGAGAGGAGTTGACCCAAGATTCTTTTCGAGAGCAATCCGCAGCAAGGCATACATCGGTTTCTTTATGCAATACTCAAAGGGTATTCGTGTTGACCAATGGGATTTAGACCCCAATTCCATGAAAGATATTCCTTTTGTCCTTCCTCCCCTCTCCGAGCAGCAAGCCATAGCCGCCTACCTTGACGAGCAGACAGCCAAAATCGACACCGCCATAGCCCAGCAGCAGAAGATGATAGACCTGCTGAACGAGCGCAAGCAAATCATCATCAACCGCGCCGTAACCAAAGGTTTGAATCCTAATGTAAAAATGAAAGACAGCGGCGTGGAGTGGATTGGAGAGATGCCGGAACATTGGGAATTTGTCAAGCTAAAGCGTTACTGCAAGATAAAAACAGGCAAAACACCAAGTACTACAAAGGAATACTACTTTGAGAATGGTGATATTAAGTGGTTTACACCAGGAGACTTAAATAAGTTTGAACTCGTAGATTCCGACCGAAAGGTAACGAATAGAGCAAGATTAGAACAAGCTTGTAATATGTTTCCAGCAAACACTGTATATCTTGTAGGTATTGGCGGTACTATAGGTAAGGTGGGATTCTGTGAAACGGAAGCAACCTGTAATCAACAGATAAATGCAATCATACCAAATTCTCAAAAGATTGACCATAAATATCTCGCTTTTTTTATCCAAAGCACAAAGGTTCAAATCCTTAGACTCGCAAATTTATCAACACTTCCAATCATAAATCAAGATAGAACAGGGACACTAAACATTGCTGTTCCTCCTATTTATGAACAAGAAGATATAATTAATTACTTAAAAGAGAAATCAACTCCTATCAATGCAGCTATTAAAGTCGCAGAACAGCAAATCGCCCTCCTTCAGGAGCGGAAGCAGATAATAATCAATGATGTAGTAACGGGGAAAGTGAAAGTGTGCTGATTATTGAAAAATACTTATTTATGAAAGCAAAGAATGAAACGGACAATAACAATACAAACGAAATGAATGAAATCCCGCTAAATATTCAACGGAGTTTTTCCGAGGTGTACGACATCATTCTCACACATCGGCAGAGGGTGGCATCAGTTGTCGACAACGAATCGCTCCTGATGGTTTGGCATGTAGGGCAATATGTCTCTGGCAAACTGAAAACATCCGAATGGGGCGATGGCATAGTCCGTCAACTTTCGGAATATATCCGTCAACAAGACCCCACCACACGGGGCTGGAGCTATCGCACTATCTACAAAATGGTTCAGTTTTTCGACACCTATTCCCGTTCCGAATTTCTGTCAATCGTTGAGCAAAACAATGTAATGGGTTTTGCCGAAAGCAAGCGCATCGCGCCTAGTGTTGTTGTGCCAGTCGAAACGGCACAATTGCAAAATGCTGAAATTGTGCCATTCAAAACGGCACAAATGCCGCAAGTTTTATACGCGACAGGCTGGACCAATCATCAGCTCATCCTGAACCGCTGCAAGACCAATGCCGAAAGGCTGTTTTATATCTTGTATGCAGGTCGTGAACGCTTGAAGAACAAAGAGTTGGAACGTGCCATTAAAACCAACGTCATGACATCTCTGCTCAATGGTGGAAAAATACAGACAGAGGTATTGAAAGACATTTATCCGCAATCGCAGGTCTTGTTTAAAGACACTGCATACCTCGACTTTTTGGGATTGCCACAGAAATACAAGGAGTCAAAGTTGCGGAAAGACATCGTGTCCCACATGAAAGAATTCATTCTTGAATTGGGCAAGGATTTTCTGTTTATTGACGAAGAACACAAAGTGACTGTCGGATCAAAAGATTTCAAGATTGATTTGCTTTTTTATCATCGGGCATTGCAATGCATGGTTGCATTTGAGTTGAAAACCACAGAGTTCAAACCGGCTTATTTGGGGCAATTGGAATTCTATCTTGAGGCTCTTGACCAAGAAGAACGACGTTCCAATGAAAATCCAACCATCGGAATTCTATTTTGTAAAGAGTCGGATCAAGATGTGGTGCGTTTTGCCCTTAACCGCAGCATGAGTCCATTGATGATTATGCAATATAAAGAACAACTGAAAGTTGGAAGCGTCATTCAGCGAAGTCTGGTTGAATATTGTAATTACATTAACCAAAAATAAGCGGAAGCAGATAATAATCAATGATGTAATAACGGAAAAGTGAAAGTGACATGACAACAGACCTTGAAAATCAAAACATGCTGATTGGCGACATCCGCCAAATCATTGAATCTGGGCGCAGACAGGCTTACGCATCAGTGAACGCCACTATGATTGTCACCTATTGGAATATCGGCAAACGCATCGTGGAAGAAGAACAGCACGGCGAAGCAAGAGCTGAGTATGGAAAGAATCTGCTTGGTTTCTTAGCCTCTGAATTGAAAGAGTATGGCGATAATTTCTCTGAAAGACGTCTGCGTGATTATCGACAATTTTACCTATATTTCAGCAACTTAGAGATTTGGCACTCGCGAGTGCCAAATCTCACATGGACCCATTTCCGCCACCTTCTCCGCATAGATGACGAGAAGGTTCGCCTATGGTATATGAACGAGGCCGCCACCCAGCTTTGGAGCACACGAGAGTTGGAGCGCAACATCAACACCCAATACTACCACCGTCTGCTTGCCAACCAGCAGGACAAATCGGCCGAGGTAGTGGACATCAACGCCAAGCAAAACACAGAAGACAACAAACTGGAGTTTATCAAAAATCCTGTGGTGGCTGAGTTCTTGGGATTGAAGCCAAACCGGGAGTTTCAGGAGTCGGACTTGGAAAACGCAATCATCAAGCACATTGAGAAGTTCCTAATGGAGATGGGCAAGGGTTTCGCACTTGTTGACAGGCAGATGCACATTCCCACCGAAAAGAACGATTATTACATCGACCTGGTTTTCTACAACTACATTCTACGCTGTTTCGTTTTGGTGGACTTGAAGACGGACAAAATCAGCTATCAGGATGTCGGACAGATGAATATGTACCGACAGATGTTTGACGAGAAGTACCGCCCAGAGGGACACAATCCAACCTTTGGCATCATCCTTTGTGCCGACACTGATGCCGACATTGCCCGATATTCCGAACTAAGCGGCGACGACCACATCTTCCAATCAAAATACATGCTGTATATACCTTCCAAGAAGCAACTGAAACTTGAGATAGAGCGAGAGAAAGAACTATTCCGACTACAGCAGAGCAAGGACATGAATTCCATTGAAAAATGAATGGTAACCTGAAAAACTGAAAGTATCATGACAACAAGCAAAACCAACGAACAAGCCTTTGAAGCGCTCATCGAGAAAACGCTTGTGGGCAGCACCAACGAAGAGCGCCAAGCCAATGGCCGCACCGACATCGAAGCCCAAACGCCCGATGCCGCGCACTACTTTTGGGGCAATCCAAAAGACTTCGACAAGAAAACCGCCATCGACAGGCGCCGGCTGTGGTCGTTTCTCCATGCCACCCAGCAAGCGGAACTGGATAAGTATGTAGGCAGAGATTTGTTCGCCGATGTTGAGAAACAAATCGATTCCGACATTAAGACTTTCGGCATTATTCAGGTGCTTCGCAAAGGCGTGGAACTGAACAACATAAAACTGACACTTTTCTACCCCAAGCCCTCGGCAGCCGATTCGGCCCAGTCGCGCGTCAACTATGCCGCCAACCAGTTTTCCATCACCCGCCAGCAGACTTTCTCCATCCAAAACCCAGGCTTGGAAATCGACATGGTGCTGTTTGTGAACGGCCTTCCAATCTTCACCTTCGAACTGAAAAACCCATGGACGCATCAGACGGCGAAATATGACGGTCAGAAACAGTATAAGTCCGTGGAACGCAATCCGAAAGAAACGCTGCTGAACTATGGCCGTTGCCTCGCCCACTTCACTTTAGACAAGGACGAAGTGTTTTTCACCACAAGGCTCAATCTCGACAAGACCTTCTTCATGCCGTTCAACAAAGGTCTGCCCGATGGACAGGGCGCCGGAAATCCCGTGAACGAAAACGGCGGCTACAAGACGTCGTATCTGTGGGAGAAAGTCTTACAGAAAGACACCGTGGCCGACATTATCATGAACTATGTGCTTTTCGACTATGGCGAGGCAAAGACCCAAAAGAAAGTGCCGCACATCATGAAGAACGCCAAGAAACTGATATTCCCGCGTTTCCACCAGCTGGATGTTGTTACCAAGCTGACCACTGATGTCGCGGAAAAAGGCGTTGGCAAGACCTATCTCATCGAACATTCCGCAGGTTCGGGCAAGTCGAATTCCCTAACATGGTTGGCTTTCAAACTGATTAAGGTGTGCCCTGATTCGATGGATGCCGTGCGTGCCAAGGCTATTGATGCACCACTTTACAATTCAGTCATCGTAGTCACCGACCGCCGTCTTCTCGACAAGCAGATCACCGACAACATCAAGGCATTTGGCCAGAGTGACAAGATTGTGGCCCATGCCGATACATCCAAGGACTTGAAAAAAGCCATCGAAGGCAACAAGCGCATCATCATCACGACCATACAGAAATTCCCGTTCATTTGCGATGCCATTGCCGACGTGTCGAGCCACAACTTTGCAGTCATCATCGACGAGGCGCACAGCAGTCAGTCGGGCATAGCCGCCGACAAGCTGAACGCCACCATACAGAAAGACCCTGACACCGATTGCAGCGACACCGATGCACTTCTGGAAAAGCTGATGAAAGACCGCAAGATGAGCAGCAACTGTTCATACTTTGCTTTCACCGCCACACCGAAGAAAGAAACCCTCGAGCGCTTTGGCACCGAGGATGCCGAAGGAAAGTTCCATCCCTTCCACCTCTACAGCATGAAACAAGCTATCGAAGAACAGTTCATCCTCGATGTGCTCACCAACTACACCACCTACCGCAGCTATTACGAACTGACCAAGAGCATAGAGGACAACCCCGAATACAACAACGACCGCGCACAAAGAATGCTTCGTCAGGCCGTCGAGCGCGACCCTAAGACCATACAGGCAAAGGCAGAGGTCATGCTGAACCATTTCGATGCCAAGAACTACCGCAACCACAAGCTGAAAGGCAAGGCCAAGGCCATGGTGGTGACGAAGGACATCGAATGTGCCATACTTTACTACAAGGCTCTTTGCAACCTGATAGAAGAAAAGAAGATACCTTTCAAGATACTCATAGCTTTTTCGGGAGCCAAACGCCTGTCGAATAACCTGAGCATCTTCGGTCAGTCCGATGAATACGATTACAGAGACTACAGTTTCAAGGCAGCCGAACCAAGGACGGCATACGGCACAGAATATACCGAAGCAGGGCTCAACGGTTTCCCCGATAAGGAAACCGCCGAGAACTTCGATGCTGACGACTACCGCATATTGGTGGTGGCCAACAAATACCTCACCGGTTTCGACCAGCCTAAACTGTGTGCCATGTACATCGACAAGCCTTTGGATGGCGTGCTGGCCGTACAAGCGCTCTCGCGTCTGAACCGTTCTGCCCCAGAATTAGGCAAACTGAGCGAAGACCTGTTCATTCTCGACTTCTACAACACGAAGGAAGGCATCAAGGACGCCTTCGACCCATTCTACACCTCGACAACGCTTTCCGAAGCCACCGATGTGAACATCCTGCACCAGCTCAAAAACACGCTGCTGACATTCGGTGTGTTCGATATGGATGAGGTTGACGCTTTCATGGAACTGTATATCCATGGTGCTGAAGCCGACCAATGGGCGCCTATTCTCGACGCTTGTGCCGAGCGGTTCAATGTTGAAATCGAATGGGACGAGAATGGCAAAGCCGACTTCAAGATGAAATGCAAGCAGTTTGTCAAGGTCTACTCGAAGGTGGCGGCCATCATGCAGTTTGAGATGGTGGAATGGGAAAAACTGTTCTGGTTCCTGCGTTACCTTATCCCAAGCCTCCACGTGCCAGGCCGAGACAGCGAGGATGTCAAGGACTTGCTCGACTCCGTAGATCTCAACACCTACGGATTGCGGCGAACCGCCCTGAACGAGACCATCACGCTTGATGCTGGCGAGACGACCATCGACCCCAACAAACCTGTCATGGTGACAGCAGGCGGCGACGATGAGCCGAAAGACCCATTAGACCAAATCCTTGCCGAGTTTAACGAGCGATGGTTCAAGGGTTGGGACGCTACACCCGACGACCAGAAGGCCAAACTTATTGGGGTGGCAAAGGCTGTCGCTGACGACGAGGATTACAAGACCCTCGTTGTAGGCAATCCCGACCAGCAAGCCGTCGATGCAGCTATGGCCATCATCATCGACCGCATCATCCGTCAGAAGCGCAAGGGCGACATGTCGCTCTACAAGGAATACCAACAGAACGAAGGCTTCAAAGCCAACTTTCGCCTGTTGATAAACAGGATGTTGGGCGATTTAGAGTATGTGTGAAATAAGAGGGGACTTCTATTTTTAGCATTTTCGCGCCATCCCTCTGAACTTCGTGAAGTCCATTAGCCAAATTTCAAAGTGAATGACACGGCAAATTTACAAATTTTCTTACAATCTCTAACCTTTCATTATTATTTTATATTTTATATAAAATGTTGCTAATTTACTATTTATCAATGTGATAAAAACATCAATTCATTCCTAACCGTACTATTTGTTCATATCGGCACACGTTGTAAACCAGATTGGTCA
>NZ_JBADWU010000041.1:0-12418 GCF_056203535.1 Candidatus Limimorpha sp.
AACCGCAAAAGCAGCGTGGTGTGCGTGGGGCGGCGGAAAGCGAAGCCCGCCGGCCTGCGGACTCCACGATGCTTTGAGGACTATACCGGTTACAGGAAACTGCCAGGGCAAATGGGTGAAACCAGGCCTAAACGAAAAAAAATATCAAAAAATGCTTGCGTGGTAACATAGAAAGCGAGTTTTCTAAAAAAATTGCCGCATCTTTGCAGCAAAATTCAAAAATATGAACAAGACAAGTCCGGAAATTGCAGAATTGCGCCACATCATTGAAGAATCCATCGGGCGAAAGATGAAGACGCCTGCCGACTTCATTTTCCTCAGCGGCATTATTTGGGAACGCACTCACGAAACCATGAGTCCAACCACCCTTAAACGGCTTTGGGGTTACATCGATGGTGCCGACACGACGCGTGAAAGCACCTTGCGCATCCTCTCCAATTTCATCGGATTCAAAGATTGGGACGCGTTTTTGAAGCATCTCTCAGAAAACAGCGAAGTGCAATCCGACTGGGTCTGCTCGCCACACATTGATGTTGCAGAACTCCATGAAAACGAACAAGTTGAAATATCGTGGAAACCCAACCGCCATTGCGTTTTCCGCTATTTGGGAGAAGGGCGTTTCATCGTCGAGAAAGCAGAAAACTCCAAACTCAAAGTTGGAAACACCTTCAGTTGCTCGTTTTTCATCCTCAACGAACCGCTTTACATCGTCAACCTCGTGCAAGGCAACAATGCGCCCGTCGATTTTGTGGTTGGCAACAAGGACGGCTTGTGCGAAATCATAAAACGATAAAACCGACCACCCAAGCCGGCAGTCGGTTTCATTCGAAAAAACATTCATTCAATTCACTGATTCATAAACATTTTGAAGAGCGGAGAGTTTGGCTCCGTCCTCAGGCGTTTCAAGGCGCGGTCGCGGATCTGGCGGGTGCGCTCACGCGAAATGTTATAACCAGTTAATAGCTCAATCCATAACTTTACTCCTTTATTTCCTCAGCTCTTGAGCCAAAGATAAGGAGAGACAAACAAGATTATTTTGACTTGAAACAAACCAATAAAAAACGGCATCTATAATTCCAGTTTCACTTTCAGTTGTGCAGGTGTCATGGCAAAAGGGCAATTCGGGAAATGCTTAATGTTGCCAGTGACCAAAATCACATTACATTCCTTAAAGGCAAATGCTGCATCATAGAAACATACATCCTTAGGATCAGGCAACAGGATGTCGCTTTCAACAGGACTGATTTTCACCGACTGTTGCTCAAATTCAGACAGCAAAATGTCAACTTTGTTTTTATCAAAGCCAAATTTCTCCCTATTGAGCACATCCTTATATTCGTTCAGAATCGCGACCGTAACGACAGGTGTTATTTTGCCCATGAAGACAGCACTCAGCACCGAAAACGGAACCGACCGCGAGATGTCTTTTGCCAGCATTGCCGAGACAATCACATTCGTATCAATAACAACATATTGCATGGCCGTTTAATCTTCAGAATGGGCAGCAGCAATTTCAGCCTCGATTTCTTCTTCGGTCATCTCGACTTTGCCCGCTTTAGATGCTTCGGCATTAATGGCGAGCAACGTCTCCAAGCCCAATGTGGAAGTGCGTGGCTTTTCGCGGACATCGAAAGGGATGCCATCCTCTGAGACCGATTTCTTCAGGAAAATGCGTATTGCCGTTGGCAAATCCAATCCCAAACGTTCAAACAAGGAAACAGCCTGTTCCTTTAGGCCTTCATCAATGCGAATCTGTAATGTAGTTGTAGACATATTGCAATGTTTTATACGTTGTTTACAATGCAAAAATAATACATTTTCCTTACATAACAATTGATTTTCGCCTTTTTCGTCTCTCCTTACCAATATTTCAAAGAACAAATCTTCGAACACACTGTTTGAAACACTACCATGTTTTCAAAGCCCAAATAGATTGTTTTTGCACCGCGCGTTGGAACACGTCCGTTGCACGACTCGGTTTTCACCGTCAATCAACGCCAAAACCAGTTTATTTTTCAGCATGAGCAGAAGCAATTTCGGCCTCAATTTCATTCTCAGTCATTTCGTTCCTACCCTCTTTGGATGCTTCAGCATTAATGGCAAGCAAAGTCTCCAATCCCAAGGGAGAAGTCGTTTCTTTATCAACCTTGCAAAACCTCTCATTCAAATACGCATCCACAACAATCTCATCTTTGCTCATGATTTCCGATTGGAACAATTTATTCATTTAAGGGAAAAGGTTCAATGAATGAAATACTTGATCAAATCAGAATAAAGTTGTTTTCCCCATTAACTCTTCAACACTTATGCCATATTCTTCAAAAGCATATTTAGTAACAACAAAAAATAAGTTGAGACAGCTCTTATACATATCAATATCGTTTTTATAAAAGCAAATTCCCACGAATTAAACAAGAATTTTCATAAATTAAACTGATATAAAGGCGATTATATATTTCGATAATTTTTGTTCAGCGGAGCGAAAAAAAACAGATATTTTCGTTATAGGTAATTTTTTAATTATCACATAATTCATCGGAATCAACAAGTCACAAAAAAGGCGGCAGTGATGCCGCCTTTCATTCTTCAGGAACTTGTTAATCCTTCTGATTTCTTTCCTTCACAATATCTTCCTGCTTGTCTTTCGGCATTGGCGCGTATTGGAAGAATTCCATCGAATAGTTGGCGCGGCCTGACGAAAGGTTGCGCAAAGCCGTAGCATAGCCAAACATCTCCATGAGCGGCACAAAAGCATCAAGTTTCTGCGAACCCTTGCGGAAACGACGCATGGCTTCAATACGGCCACGACGCTTGTTGAGGTCGCCCGTCACATTGCCGATGTAATCGTCTGGCGTGTTGATTTCGACCTTCATCATAGGCTCAAGCAGCACCGGGCTGGCTTTCATAAAGGCCTGTTTGAAACACATTTGGGCGCAAAGCTGGAAGGCCATGTCGCTTGAATCGACGGGGTGAGAACTACCATCAACCAAAACGCATTTCACGTCCACGACCGGATAGCCTGCGAATGGACCCTTGGCCATGGCTGCTGCAAGACCTTTCTGAACCGAAGGAATGAATTCCTTTGGAATGACGCCACCCTTGGTGATGTCGACAAACTCGAAACCTTTGCCCGGATTAGGCTCGAAACGGATGACGGTATGGGCAAACTGACCCTTACCGCCTGTCTGCTTCACGAAGCGATAATTACACTCAAACGGAGCCGTGATAGTCTCGCGGAACGAAACCGAAGGTGCGCCAACGCTGACCGGCACCTTAAATTCTTCCTTCAGACGGTCGACAATGATTTCCAAATGCAATTCGCCCATGCCGGCGATGATGGTTTCTTCCGTTTCCTCATCGAAATGCGCACGGAACGATGGGTCTTCGTTGCAAAGTTTTGCCAAAGCCTCGCCCAACTTGTTGCGGTTTTTCTTGTCTTCAAGGTTGACTTTCATTTCGATAACCGCCGGAGGAATATGAATGTTTTCCAACATGACTGGAGCCTTTTCGTCGCACAAAGTATCGCCGGTGCGCGTGTATTTCATGCCGACCAAAGCAACGATTTCGCCCGGACCGGCTTCCGAAATTTCTTCGCGTTCCTTGGCCTTGATACGGAAAATGCGGCCCACACGCTCGTCCTTGCCTTTGTTGGTGTTGCGCACGCTCATGCCGTTCACTAATTTACCGCTGAAAATGCGGATGAAAGTCTGCTGGCCGACATACGGGTCGTTGATGAGTTTGAAAGCCAAAGCCGAGAAAGGTTCGTTTTCGGAAGGATTTCTCTGGATAGTCTTTTCCTCATCGCTCGGGTCGTGGGCGATGACCGTTCCCAAATCTCTTGGCGAAGGCAGATAATCGACGATGGCATCCAAAAGGAGCTGAATACCTTTGTTTTTATAGGCAGAACCGCAAAGCACAGGCACCATCATCAATTTGATGGTGGCCTTACGGATGGCTGATTTCAGCAAATCCAAAGGAATTTCCTCATCGGAAAGATAAAGTTCCGCGACATCGTCATCGACATCGGCAACATGCTCGATGAGATTGTGATGGGCTTCTTCGGCCTGCGCCATCATAGCCTCTGGAATCGGGCCCACGATGCGTTCTTTTTCCTTGAAAATCACGGAGTTCATGTTGACCAAGTCAATCATGCCTTCGAAAGTGGCTTCAGCACCGATTGGCAGATGCAAAGGCACAGCATTGGCACCAAGATATTTATTCATCTGGCTGACAACTTCGTTGAAATCGGCACCCGTGCGGTCCATCTTGTTGACGAAAGCAATGCGCGGCACACGGTATTTATCGGCCTGATTCCAAACGGTTTCGCTCTGAGGCTGAACGCCGCCAACGGCACAGAACACAGCGACCATGCCGTCGATGACGCGAAGCGAGCGTTCCACTTCGACAGTGAAATCGACGTGGCCGGGAGTATCTATCAAGTTGATTTGATGGTCGTTCCAGTGCGCGGTGATAGCTGCCGAAGCAATGGTGATGCCGCGTTCCTGTTCCTGTTTCATAAAATCCATGGTGGCTTGTCCATCATGCGTTTCGCCCAACTTGCGGTTGACACCCGTGAAGAAAAGGATACGTTCAGAGCAAGTGGTCTTTCCTGCATCGATATGTGCTGCAATACCGATGTTTCTAAGTTTCGAAATATTCTGACTCATTATTTATTTATTGATTTTCAAAAAGATAGTCCGAAACTCAACTCGTAAATTTCGGACTGCAAAGATAGGAAAAATAAATGAACCTTCCGTTTGCTGCGAAAGTCAATCCAACATTTTCGGCAAATCCAGTTTGTAAATCATAGAAGATGAGGAGCATTTTTTGCACATAAACATGAGCATGTAAATTGGCAGATAACATAGTTTTCCTGACATTTTCACATTGTCTGTCGTCAGAACGTATGCTTCTGTCAAACCGTATGGTTCATAATCCATAATGTTACTGAGAGCACGATGACGCTCGTAGTCCTTGCCCGATTTCACCTCAAGCGGAATTAGGTGCATGTCGCTTTCAAGAAGAAAATCCACCTCGCCTTGCTTCTTGCTGTTGAAATAATAGAGGTTATAACCATGAGCCTTGAGTTCTTGCGCAACCAGATTTTCAAAGATAGCGCCAAAATTGAGATTGGTCTCACCACTGAGAATACGAAGAGCAGTCCCGTCAGCATATTGCACGGCAAGTAAACCTACATCATTCTGAAAAAGTTTGAACAAGTTGCGTTGCTCTTCCAACTTGAGCGGAACAGTGGGGGCAGATACATTATAGGTGGGCAAGGTCACGCCTGCATCCTTGAGCCATACAAATCCATTTTCATAACGCGAAAAGCGGCTGTGCTCGTTCAGGTTTTTTAGCACAAAACGCTTGTTCTTGGCATTAAGTTCGGAAGGTAGAACTTCAAATATATCATTGATATACAATTTATTATCCGAATCGTATTGACTGATGTCCCAACGATAAAGTTCAAGAATTTCCTTCTGTTTCTGTTGAACGGCTTGCATGTTGTTTGTGTCGATATAGGCTTGCACTGCCGCCGGCATACCTCCAACAAGCAGATAAAGCGAAACGACACGCATCATGGTTTCATGCACCACTTTATCCACCTCAGTTTTGTCATTCCATGCCTGACGGATGTGTTCCAACACCTTTTCGCTGATGCCTACGGCTCGGCTGAATTCTTCCAAATCAAGAGGATATACGTCAATTACATCCATATAACCGACGGGAACGCTTTTTATGTTCTTGATCTCAACTCCGAGCAGACTCCCGCTAAGGGCATAACGATAGCTGCCTTCGTCAACAAGGAACTTTATCCATGTCACTATTTCGGGTGCTTTTTGCACCTCGTCGAAAAACACAAGCGTCTTGCCAGGTATAAGTTCTTCGTGGGTATAAGCACTCAAACGCAAAAGGACTTCCTTGACATCCTTTGCCCCTTCAAAAATTGACTTTGCCGAAGGCTCTTGAAAGAAATTGATTTCGACCAACTTCAGAGACTTTTCTTCGGCATATCTGCGTATTGCAAAAGTCTTTCCAACTTGTCGTGCCCCCTTGAGCAACAAGGCTGATTTGCTGTTATCATAATGATTTGCAATCAGTTTATCGAGTTTCCTTTGTATCATTTTACACTTTTCTAAGGTAAATTATGCCATAATCTTACACTTTTCCAACGAAAAAAGGCTATATTCATGACACTTTTCCAAGATTTATGGCGCAAAAATACAAATTCTTTCAGTTTCCGACGGGGCATTTGTCATTTTTTACCTCAGTCCTTTCAGATCTATAATCCGAAAGCCTCAAACAGCGGTTTTTCAATCCGCCTCAATTTTTCATTGCCGCCTCAATCTCCTCAATTTCAATCGGCAAGCCCTCGAACAAGTTGACGGGTTCGCCTTCGGTGATGAGCAAGTCGTTTTCAATGCGGATGCCGATGCCTTCCTCGCGGATGTAGATGCCAGGCTCGCAAGTGAGAATCATGCCGGGCTGGAAAGGCTTGTATTTGTCAACACTGTCGTGGACATCCAAGCCGATATGATGCGACATGCCGTGCATCAGATATTTGCGGTAAAGCGGATGGTCGGGGTCTTGTTTTTCGACATCCTCGGCGGTGAAAAGTCCCAGTTTAATCATTTCCTGCTCCATTAGGCGGTAAGTCGTCTGGTTGATTTCGTTGATGGTGCCACCCACCTTATATAATTTGGTGATTTCCTTCATCACGCGCAGCACGGCACTGTAACATTCCTTCTGCCGTTCCGTGAACTTGCCGTTGACAGGAATGGTGCGGCTGAGGTCGGAAGAATAGTTTTTGTATTCGCAGCCAATGTCGAAAAGCAGCAAATCGCCATCGTTCAGAATGTCATCATTCTTCGAATAATGCAGGCAGCAGCCGTTTTTGCCACCCGCCACGATTGGCGCGTAAGCGTGTCCCGAGGCATTGTTCAATTTGAAAATGTATTCTATTTCGGCCTGAATCTGGTATTCGTAACGGTTCGGTTTCACGGTTTCCAAACATCTGCGGAAAGCCTTTGCCGTGATGTTGCAGGCATCTTGCGTGATGTCGAATTCCTCTTTCGACTTAATCATGCGCAATTCGTTGAGAATCGGGGCTGTCCTTCCAAACTGATGCAACGGATACAACTCCTTGATTTTCTTTACAAAACGCTGCTGAATGGTCTCGACGTTGCACTCATATTTCGGATATTCGTAAGTATTCATGAAAATGGTGTCACAACCAGTCAAGGCGATGTCGTTCAGCACGGCATAGAACTCATCGCTCGACTTAACGGTTTCAATGCCAGAGATTTCCTTGGCTTGCTTGTTATCCATCATCTCGCCTTGCCAAGTGGCTTTCACCTCGTCGTAAGGCTCAATGAAAAGCACTTCGCGATATTGCTCCGTCGGATTGTTGGGCGACAAAATCAAAAAGGCATTTTCCGCATCAATTCCCGTAAGATAAAAGAAATCAGACTGTTGGCGGAACGGATAAAATTGGTCGCCATTGCGCGGCATTGGTTCGTTGGCTGTAAAAACGGCCACTGATTTTTCAGGCAGACGCGCCATGAGGTTCGCCCTGTTGCGAATGAAAAGGCTATTCGGAATGTTTGTTTTCATAATTGTCAGATTTGTATTGCTGGCAAAAATAAGCATTCCGTTTCAATTGGCAAAGCAGGAAAGGAAAATCGGAAGCCTGAAAAAAGAAATAGGAAACAGAGGTTCGTATAAATTTGTTTATGATGCACTTTATTCTTTTCCGCTTTTATCATTACTTTTGCAGCGAAAAACGATTAAAAACATATACTATGGCTTTTAAAGACATACTCAAAAAAATCAACAACCGTTACGTTTACGTTACCATTGCTTTTTTGGTCATCATCTTTTTTGTCGACCAATTCAATGTGTTTGAGCAAATTAAGCTGCACCAAACCCTGAAAGACCAGAAAGAGCAAATCGAATACTACAAGCAGGAAATCTCAAACAGCGAAAAACTGCTCAACGACTTGCAGCACGATTCAATCGTCATGGAAAAAACCGCCCGCGAAAACTACATGATGAAACGCGACAACGAAGTGGTGTATTTGATTGAAGCAAGCGAAAAGTAGATTCAGGATTAAGGAATAAGGAAACAGGATTTAGGAAAGAAGAGGGGGAAAAAGCTCCATGAACTTGTCGAAGGGAAGAAGGGGTTATGATAAAATAAGAAAGAAATTTTTACATTCATTTCGGCAAGCTCAATGAGCCGAGATCCGATGAACAACTCTAAAAATGACAAATCGAATACCTGCAATAAAATACGTCCTGATGCTGTTGATGGCGGTCATCGCCGAATGCTGTCTGGCTCAGGATTATCACATCAAGGGGAAGATTACCGATGAGCAGAACCGTCAGCCTTTGGCTTTTGTCAACGTGGTTGTCAACAGTGGCATTGCGGGTGGCATGAGCGACATTGACGGAAAATACGAAATAAGCTGCAAAGAACCGATTTCTAACATTAAGTTTTCTTATATCGGCTACAAATCTTACCAAACTTCAGTCGCACAAGGCAGTGAAAAACTGAATGTTGCATTAACACCGATTAGTTTTGAGCTGACCGAAGTCACCATTGATGCCGGAGAAAATCCCGCCCACCGCATCATCGACAGCGTGATGGCGCACCGCAAGGAAAACAATCCCGACAACTTGCATTCCTATTCCTATTCGATGTACGACAAAATGGTTTTCACAATTGACAGTTCGGCATTGGGTAAGCAGCGCAACGACAACATTTTAGCCAATAATGACATTAGGGAATTCACCAATATTCTCGACCGCAACGACCTCATGGTGATGGAAACCTCGTCAGACATGTTTTTCATGGCTCCCGACAAAAAACTGCAAAACGTGACCGGCACCAAGGTTTCGGGCATGAAAGACCCGACTTTCGTTTATCTCGTCAGTTCCATGCAAAGCATCAGTTTTTATGACGATGAAGTGAACATCGTCGGGACAAGATATGTCAATCCGCTCAGTCAAGGCAGCAAAAAACACTACTTTTTCAACATCGAATCGGTTACGCCCATCGGAAACGGCGATTCGCTTTTCACCGTCAGTTTCCATCCCTACAAAGACAGCAATTTCAAAGGATTAATAGGAGCTTTCACCATTAATTCCGACGGTTGGGCCGTGCAAAGCGTGAAGGCTTCGCCTGACGAAAAAGGAGGCATGTTCACGGTCAACATACAGCAACTGTACGACAAAGTTGAAGGACAGTGGTTCCCTAAACAGCTCAACACCAATATCGTTTTCCCAACCATCGGCATTCCTTTCGAGAACGGATTCCTGCCTATGGCCGCCATTGGCAAAAGCTATCTGACCGACATAAGCATCAATCCGGAATTAGACAAAAAAATGTTTTCGGAACTCGCCATCAACGTTGACCCTGATGCAAATTTCCGCAACGATGACTATTGGATTTCGCACCGCATCGACTCGTTGAACGAGCGCACCCAAGCCACCTACGCCTTTATGGATTCGCTTACCCGCGACAACAATCTGCTTGACCGTATGCTTTGGGCTTCCACACAAATCGCCAGCGAAAGCGAAATGCCCATCGGCAAAGTCAACCTCGACTTGAACAGATTGATTCAAATGTCGATGTACCGTGGCCTTTGCTTCGGTATTGGCCTTTCGACAAACAACCGTTTTTCGAGAATTGTCGGCTTGAACGCCTACTGCGGCTACTGGGCAAGCCGTAAACTTTTCGACCTAAAGGGCGGCATCGATTTCAATCTCAATCCACGCAAACAGGCAAAACTGACTTTATCAAGTTTTCATTGCTCCGATGCCATCGGCGAATTCAACCTACATGAAAAAAGCATGGTCCTTTCGCAAAACGATTACAAATATGCTTATTTCCAGAACATTTACGGTCGCAAGGACGGATTCAACATCGAATTGTCCTCACGTTTCGGACGCTACTTCAAAGGCTTCCTGAAATTTGAATTTGCCGAAAAGGAATATATCGAAAACCGCTACCTGAAAGAGCCTGACGACACGCACCCGAAAGGTACTTTCACGACAGCCGAACTGCGCTTGCGTTACGCTTACAAGGAAAAATTCATCAGCACGCCGCAAGGACTGCAAACCTTGGGCACAACCTACCCTATTGTCTGGTTCTCTTACCAGCACGCTTTCAACGGTCTTTTTGGCTGCCAATATGAATACGACAGATTCAAGCTGCAAGTCGAAAAGCATTTCTACACACACTATTACGGTGTTTCAACCATTCTTTTCCAAAGCGGTTTCGTCACAAACGGAGTACCTGTCGAAGAGACTTTCGATATATTGGCAACCTATTCCTCTTCAGGCCTTTATGCGCCAGGAAGTTTCTGCGCCATGCGTCCCGACGAATTTTTCTGCGACAGATTCGCAGCATTGTATCTGAGCCACAATTTCAACGGAATGCTGTGGCAACCCGATATGCCTTGGTGTCAGCCCGAACTGACGCTCATCACCAACATTGGCTGGGGCAACATGAAACGCAACAATTTGGAAGACTACAGTTTCAAGACCATGGACAAAGGCTATTTCGAAAGCGGCATCGTTATTGAAGGCCTGCTGGCCATGCCATTGATGAAACTCGGCGCCGGCATTTTCTACCGTTACGGTCCCTATTCCTTCGACAAGACATGGAACAATTTCGCCTTGAAATGGAGCGTCATTTTCAGCCTGTAAACTTTAAAGCGGAAAGATTTTAAACTTTTGAACCATTTTGAACTCTTTTAAAAACAGACAACCAAACACTAATGCTTCGACAAACTCAGCAAGCCAAAACGGAAAACCGAAAACCGATAACTGAAAACTGAAAACCAATAACAACATGAAGAAGCTCATCTACATATTCATAGCCAGTCTACTGCTTGTTTCCTGCCAGACACATAAGCCACAGAAAACCGTTCTGCAAGGCTTGGCGCAAGGTTCCTATTATGCCATAACCTATTACGACAGCCTGAACCGTAATTTTCAAACCGAAATAGACTCCATCTTCAATACAGTTGACCAATCCGTTTCGCTTTGGAACGACAGTTCCATCATTTCCAAAGTCAATCGAAACGAGCCTGTGAAACTAAACCAAATCTTCATCGACAACTTCAACATTGCGCAACAGGCCTCTGCCCTTTCCGATGGCTGTTTCGATGCCACCGTTTCCCCCTTGGTGGCCGCTTGGGGATTCAGTTACAAAAACGGCGACAGCATTACACCTCAATTGGTCGACAGCTTGAAACAACTTGTAAATTACAAGGCTGTTCACATCGAAAACGGAAACATTGTCAAGGAAAACCCAAATATCACATTGGATTTCAACGCCATAGCACAAGGCTATACATCCGACATGATTGCCGAATTTCTTTCCTCAAAAGGCATTGGCAGCTTTTTGGTCGATACAGGCGGCGAAATCATGGCACGCGGTTGCAAACCCGATGGCTCATCTTGGATTGTCGGCATAGAAAAACCCGCCGCCAACTGGGATTCGGAACGCACCGTTCAGGAACGTATCTATTTGCGCGACAAAGGCTTAGTGACATCGGGCAGCACACGCAAATACGTTGAACGCAACGGCAAACGCTATTCCCACTGCATCGATCCCAAAACAGGTTATCCCGTCGAGCATAACGTATTGAGTGTCACTGTCATCGCCGAAAACTCCGTTTGGGCGGATGCCTTGGCCAGCATTTGCATGGTGATGGGATTGGAAAAATCGCTTCCAATAATTGAAAGTTTAGATGGCGTGGAGGCCTACTATATCAGCAGCAACAACCAAGGCGAATTGGAAATCTTTGCCACAGAGGGTTTCCGAAATCTGATTATGGAATAGCACAAAAACAAAGAAACAAGGATTATTAAAAGCTGTTTTTGATTTACTCTCAGTGCATCTCCTTTCACTCGATTTGCCACAGTTTTTGGCATGTAGAAGTTCTCAATGAAATCGAAACAGCTTCTAATTTCCAGTGGCAATTCCCTCATCTTTTTGTATAAAACAGCCCTTAATTCCCTCATCTTTTTGTAAAACCGCCATCATAGACAACTAATAATCAATAAATTATTATTAAA
Source organism: Candidatus Limimorpha sp. (assembly GCF_056203535.1). Taxonomy (NCBI): domain Bacteria; kingdom Pseudomonadati; phylum Bacteroidota; class Bacteroidia; order Bacteroidales; genus Candidatus Limimorpha; species Candidatus Limimorpha sp. The sequence continues at coordinate 12,091 of NZ_JBADWU010000041.1, forward strand.
AACAACCATGCAGACTAAATATTAGAAAATGACAGATTTCAACAACAGAACAACTTGTGTATCTCATTTGTCTATTTATTAATTACTAAACTTCAATAAACCACAAAGTTTTATAATAAAAACGACAAAAAGAATAGCACAAATAACAAATATAGCAAGTGCCATTATAACAGATTCCCATTTAAATAAGGCTCAAGTATAATTGTTGACTGAATTTATACCAATAAAGGAAGAGAGGGACGTTTGCCGAGGTCTAGCGACCTTATGGAAACCATAGCGGATGCAGCCGCCTCGAACATCAGCGAGAGCTTGTTTGCGACATACACCT
>NZ_JBADWU010000042.1:0-22267 GCF_056203535.1 Candidatus Limimorpha sp.
CTTGAGAAAACGGTTCCCGTAATCACCGATACCGTAGCCTTGTTCATCCATATTAAACAATTGGACATTGGCGAGAATATTCCCATCGCGCAACTGCATCATGTTACGCAATTCGGCATCATACCAGCCCACAGGATGATGAGCAATGGAGTCGTAAGTTTGGGCTTGCACTCCGGCACATAAGAAAAGAAGTGCGGTAAGAATGGTAATGTGCTTTTTCATTGCTTTAAAATTTAAAGGTTAATACTTCGTCCGTTAGTTTTCTTGTTGCAAATGTATTCAGAAAACCAAATCGGAGTGTCATTTTGCCTTTAAAGAATTATAAAGCAGTTTTTGCTAATCGCTTATTTATCAGTGAGATAAGTTCTTGAAAAAAGTTTATAAGCAATTATAAGTAAATTCTTGTAAACCGTTGTATTTCAATATGTTCAAAGCAAATTTATGAGCGTGTTGCCAATGTCGTCGGAACCGAAAACCGTTTTCATTTCCTTGGCGCGAGTCCAAACGCTCTGATAGGAGCGTTGCACGAGGGCTGCAATCTGGGCTTCGTTGAGGCCGAGCAGATAGAGGCAGCAATAACGGATGTCGGTGGCATCCAGCGATGGATATTGCTTTTTCAACTTTTGTGGGAAATGGTTCAGGTTGCGGTCGGCGGCATCCATCAGTTGCATCATTTGTTCGTCGCGAAGGGCAATGTCCTTGAAATCAATTGTTTTCGAGTTGCTTTTGATATTCTTGCCTTGCAGCGAACTGAGGATTTCAACGCAAACCGGTTCGGCAAGGAAACGGTCGTAACTCTGTTTTTCGGCATCTACGTGTTCGATTTTTTCCTGCAAGAGCGTTTCCCTTTCCTTCGACTCGCGAATGGCCTGTTCCTGGTTTCTGATGGTTTCGTTGGCTTGCTTCACCTTGCCCGAAAGCACGGCTTGCTGCCATTCGGCCATTGTCTTGTATTTTCTGTAAATCAGTAAAATAATCAACAAAACGACTGCCAATGCCAAAATGATGATTGCTGAGATAGCCATGCTGAGGCGTTTGCTGAATTGCATTTCGGCTTCGGCTTTCTGCTGCTCGTAGTCGCTTTTCACCTTATTAATGTCATACTTCTTTTGGATTTCCTTACCGTCGTTGTGCCTGAAGTATTCATCGGCATAATGGACGGCATTCTCCAAGTTGCCGAGTTTGTAATAGGCGTGGAACATCCTTACAAAGTAATCGTTAGACTGTTTGTCCTTTGGACTTTGACTCATATTGCTGAAATAAATGCACGAATCGTAGACTTCTTTTTGGGAATATAAGGCACCTAACTGTTGGTAATAAATGTGTTTTGTGGCTGAAAATGCAGGTTCGCCAGTTTTTTGAAGGTAGTCGAGGCCTTCTTTGACGGTTTTTATTCCTTTGTCAACCAATGCGATGCGCTCTGTTGAATCGGTGCAGGTTGAATCGCTCGCCATAACGGAATAATAATGGCCGAGATAATTCCGACCGAGAGCGCAATCGTAATTGTTTTGTCTCTTTTCAGCCACATTCAAAGCCTTTTGGTAACTGGTAAGACAACTGTCGTATTCATGTTGTTCCAAGAAAATCATTCCCATGCGCATATAGGTCTTGAACATTTTGTTTTCTTCCTGCCTCGAAAGATAATAATTCCTTACCCAACGGAGATAATCCAGACCTTCTTCTAACTGCCCTGATGTCTGGCAAAGCGAGCTAAGTAATTGGTAAATAGAGCATTTCGTGCTGTTAATAACTTCTTCATCGGTGCGTGACGGCTTTGAAAAACTTTTGAAACGCTCATCAACCGTCTTGCATTTGTCGATGGTTTCGGCGGCTTTCAGCAGATAATCCATGCTGGTTTTGCGGTCGTTTTCCACCGAAATCATGTTTTTCAGGCCTAAATAAAGGTAGGTTTGGGCTTCCATGTATTTGTCCTTGCCACCGATGAAGGTTTCGGAAGCAATTTGCATCAGCGAATCGGTGAGCGCATCATCTTTCAGGTGCATTTCGTGCCGCGTTTTCACCAAAAGCAGGCAATAATGCGCGCGTTCTTTCTTAGGAAGATTTTGGTAGGGCAAAGTGTCGAGAATCGCCAAGGCGCTGTCGGGTTTTGCGCCCACGAATGACTCGATGGCATACAAGGTGTTTTCGGTTGGCGTAGGCGCCGTGTTGCTGCGGTTGCAGGCGCAACTGATTATCAAGATGATGAAGAAGAAATATAATCTGTTCATATATAATTTGTTATAATCAAATTTCTCTTAGTCAAGAATCCAGAATTAGTGATTCCTAAATTCAAAAGCAAATGCAACTTTTACGGATGGTAAATCAACCATGGATTTTATCAATCGGAATAAAGGGCTTTTCCAATCTTCCCATCCAATAGAAAAAGTCTCATTTAATCAGCGAACAAAGATACACATTTTCAGCGATAAATGTGCAGAATTTTTCATAAAGCAAAACTCGGATACCAAAGTATTTTTATTCAAATTAGGCACAAAATCTTATCACATTTATCAACATTGTTGCATTTATAACTTGAATTCAGCATCGTTTCGATATTTTGGATGCAAAAGTGGAGATATTTTCTCAATACACATGGAGAAAACATAAAAAGAGACGCGATGTCCCTGCCTTCGCAGAAATGACTCGCGTCTCAAATTATTCTCGTTTAAAAAATCAATTAAGCATCGATATTTGCGTAAGTTGCATTCTGTTCGATGAACTCACGGCGTGGCGCCACCTCGTCGCCCATCAGCATAGAGAAGATGTGGTCGGCTTCCATAGCGTTTTCAATAGTCACCTGGCGCAAAGTGCGGTGAGCCGGGTCCATGGTGGTCTCCCAAAGCTGTTCGGGGTTCATTTCACCAAGACCTTTGTAACGCTGCACTTCGTAACCACCGACGGTGCCGTTTTTCGTGTATTCGGCCATGCCTGCAATGCGTTCTTCATCAGTCCAGCAATAACGCATCGGCTTGGTGCCGCGCTTGATGAGGTACAACGGAGGCGTAGCGCAATACACATAACCGTTTTCAATCAGTTCGCGCATGTAGCGGAAGAAGAAGGTCAGAATCAAGGTAGTGATGTGACTACCATCGACATCAGCATCGGTCATGATGATGACCTTGTGGTAACGCAGTTTTTCGAGATTCAGCGCCTTGCTATCTTCTTCAGTGCCAATGGTTACGCCCAAAGCGGTATAGATATTCTTGATTTCCTCGCTATCGAAAACGCGGTGTTGCATGGCCTTTTCGACATTCAGAATCTTACCGCGCAAAGGCAGGATGGCTTGGAAAGTACGGTCGCGGCCTTGCTTTGCGGAACCGCCAGCGGAATCACCCTCAACGAGGTAAAGCTCCGTCTTGGCAGGGTCGCGTTCCGAGCAGTCGGACAGCTTGCCCGGCAAACTGAAACCTGAGAGCGCACCCTTGCGCTGCACCATTTCGCGAGCCTTGCGGGCAGCCTGACGCGCCTGTGCCGAAAGAACGACTTTATCGAAAATTATTTTAGCTTCCTTAGGATGCTCTTCCAGATAATTGGCAAGGTGTTCGCCAACGATGGAATTGACGATGCCCATCACTTCATCATTGCCCAATTTGGTCTTGGTCTGGCCCTCGAACTGAGGTTCAGGCACCTTGACGGAAATGACCGCCGTCAAGCCTTCGCGGAAATCATCGGGCGAAATCTTCACTTTCGATTTTTCCAAAAGACCTGATTTTTCAGCGTAGGCATTGAATGAACGGGTCAAGCCGGAGCGGAAACCCTGCAAATGGGTGCCGCCTTCTATCGTATTGATATTATTGACGTAAGAATGAAGGTTTTCGGAATATTCCTCGTTGTATTCCAAAGCGATTTCAACCGGCACATTGTTCTTTTCGCCGACAATCGAAATCGGTTCAGGGATCAGTTTCACGCGGTTAGCATCGAGATAGCCTATGAAATCGGTAAGGCCGTTTTGCGAATAGAAGACCTCGCTCTTGAAGCTGCCGTCTTCCAACTTCTGGCGCTCATCGGTAAGCTGAATGGTAATGCCATGATTCAGATAAGCCAATTCGCGCATACGGTTGGCCAAGGTAGCATAATCGTATTCCGTAGTTTGGAAAATGGAGCCATCGGGCTGGAAAGTGATGCGCGTACCGTTTTTGTCGGTTTCGCCGACCACCTTCACAGGATACAGCGGCTTGCCACATTCGTATTCCTGACGGAAAATCTTGCCTTCACGATAGACCTCAGCGGTGAGATGTGTCGACAAGGCATTCACGCAGCTGACACCGACGCCATGCAGACCGCCAGAGACCTTATAGGAACCCTTATCAAACTTACCGCCGGCGTGCAGCACCGTCAGCACGACCTCCAAAGCCGATCGTTTTTCCTTCTCATGCATACCCGTAGGAATACCACGACCATTATCCAAAACGCTGATGCCGTTGCCTTCCAGGATGCGCACATCAATGGTGTCGCAATAGCCGGCCATAGCCTCATCTATGGAGTTGTCGACGACTTCGTAAACCAAATGGTGCAGACCACGGAAATGGACATCACCAATATACATGGCAGGGCGTTTTCTTACGGCTTCCAGACCTTCGAGGACCTGAATTTTATTCGCACCGTATTCTTCGCTTGCCAATTCTCTTTTTTCTTCTTCTGTCATTTTATTTCGATTTTATACTCTTTTCAAATAAAGAGCAAAGATAGACAATTTTTCCGAATTATCAGGATAAAAATTTAAAAAATCGGTTTCCACCGAAAACACGTCAATCGGCTTAAAAAGTGGCAAATTTTGGATTTGGTGAAAATTTAGGTTTTAAAGGAAATAAAAAAGTGGATTTAGAAATGAGGCGGTTTTTACGGCATTTCCGAGACTTGACAGCAACACAGCCATTCATCAGACGACAAAATCACGGCTTGTTGTCAATGGAAATTCTCACTCCGCATCAATCAAGAAAACGGCTACTTGCCGCGTGCCGTGCGCTCCGATGATTTGTGTCTGCTCGATGTCAGAAGTGCGGCTCGGCCCTGTGATAATGGCAATTTGCGATGGATTTCCTGAGCCATATTTTCCCTTCAGCTTGAAGAAAGCATCTTTCATGCCATTGACAATCTGATTGGTGGTGGCGGTCACTAAAAGGATTTCCGGTGTAGCATAGTTTTTCCTTGAATGACACATCTTTTCCGAAAGCACAATGCTGCCAGTTTGGGCAACAAGACATTCACAGTCGGTGATGCTGACTAATTTCTGCTTCGGTTCGCGTGCCGAGTCGGTGGTGTAGGCTATGCCGTTGCGTTCCAGCATTTTCTGCATGGTCGGACTGGTGCACCACAGTGGTTCCCAAGCGTTTTCGGGCGCGAGTTGCCTGAGACATTCTGCAAATTCGTCTTCGTCTTCAAGGTAAACGAAAATGCCGCCTTGATCCTTGAAATTCTGGACGAAAGTAATGGCTGTTCCGTCTTCTTCCTTGATGGGAATCCATGTGTCGGTGTGCTGGTCGACATCTTGAATCAGGGCTTCCTGCTTCTCGATGATAGCGTTTCTGACATCGCCTAAAATCTGCTCCTTGTTGGTGATTTCGCGTTTGAAGTCTCGTGCCATAACTTATTTATTTTCAGTTTCTTCGTAAACTATTTCAGCATCTTCAGCCGTGGCAGTAATGGCTGGTTTTTCGGCTTCTTCCTCTTTTGTCCAAGGACGTTTGCCGAAAATGGTTTCAAGGTCTTCGCCGAAAATCACTTCCTTGTCGATGAGTTTGTTGGCTAATTGCGTAAGTCCGTCGATGTGTTCTGTCAAAATGGTAACAGCTTCCTGATAGGCTTGTTCAACCATCTTGCTGATTTCCTTGTCGATGACTTCAGCCGTCTTTTCGCTGTATGGTTTTGTCAGGCTGTAATCCTGCTGACCTGTTGAGTCATAGTAACTTAGGTTGCCGATTTCATCGTTCAGACCATAATAAGTCACCATGGCGTAGGCTTGTTTCGTCACTTTTTCAAGGTCGGAAAGGGCTCCGGTGGAGATTTGGCCAAACACAACCTGTTCGGCTGCACGGCCGCCCAAAGTGGCAATCATTTCGTGATACATCTGTTCTTTGGTCGTAATCTGGCGTTCCTCAGGCAGATACCAGGCGGCGCCGAGCGACTTGCCACGCGGCACGATGGTCACTTTCACCAAAGGATGCGCGTATTGCAGCAGCCAACTCGTTGTGGCATGACCGGCTTCGTGGAAAGCGATGACTTTCTTTTCTTCCGCCGTGATGATTTTATTCTTCTTTTCCAAACCGCCAATGATACGGTCGATGGCATCGAGAAAGTCTTGTTTTTCAATCTGTTCCTTTTCCTTGCGAGCAGCCATCAAAGCGGCTTCGTTGCAAACGTTGGCAATGTCGGCACCCGAGAAACCTGGGGTTTGCTTGGCCAAGAAATCACGGTCGACATCGGGACCGAGTTTCAGGTTGCGCATGTGGACTTCGAATATTTCCTTACGGCCAATCAGGTCAGGCAATTCGACATAAATCTGACGGTCGAAACGGCCAGCACGCATCAAGGCCTTGTCGAGAATATCGGCACGGTTTGTAGCAGCCAAAACAATGACACCTGAATTGGTACCGAAACCGTCCATTTCAGTAAGCAGCTGATTCAAAGTACTTTCCCTTTCATCATTGCCGCCGTTCATTGGGTTTTTGCCACGGGCACGGCCAATGGCATCTATTTCATCGATGAAGATGATGCAAGGCGATTTGTCCTTGGCATTCTTGAACAAGTCGCGGACGCGAGAGGCACCTACGCCGACAAACATTTCAACGAAATCGGAACCCGAAATGCTGAAAAACGGCACATTGGCTTCGCCAGCCACTGACTTGGCTAACAAGGTCTTACCTGTTCCTGGAGGGCCGACAAGCAGCACGCCCTTTGGAATCTTGCCGCCCAATTTGGTGTATTTAGCAGGATTCTTCAGGAAGTCGACGATTTCCATGATTTCCACCTTGGCTTCTTCCAATCCGGCGACATCTTTAAATGTCACATTGACAGGCACATTGTCCTTGTCGTAAAGTTGCGCTTTCGATTTTCCAATGCTGAAAATCTGACCACCGCCGGCTCCGCGACCCATCGAGCGCATGATGATAATCCACACGACAATGAGTAAAATGAATGGGAACCAGCCGATTAGGAAATCCGACATCCAGCTTTTTCTGCGAACGTTTTCAATGTAAACTGGATTTTTGACTTCCTGCTGTGATTCTTCAACCATTTCTTCGAAGCGGTCGAGGGAACCTATCTTGTAGGTGTAGCTTGGCGTTGTGGTTGTGCCTTTCTTGTTAGGTATTACATCAGGGAAGTTCTTCTTCAAACCTTTCTCGTTCAGGTAGATTTCAGCATCTTCCTTGTTGACAAGTTCGATTTTGTAGACTTCTTCGTTTTTCAGCAATTCTTGCAGTTTGCCTTGGTTGACATCTTCTGTAGGCACATTTCCTTTGCCGTAAAAAATGTTGATGCCAATAAAGACGGCTGCTAAAATGGCATAAATCCAATAGAAGCTGCCACGCTTCTTATTGGGTTTTCGTTTCGGAACATTCGGTTGGTTCGGTTGATTCTGACTGCCGTTTGTCGGATTTTCGCTCATTACTAAGTGTTTGATTTTGATTTATTTATTCTTCTGATTCTTTCACAATGCGTTCAGCGTCGGCCCAAAGTTCTTCCAATTTGTAGAAACTGCGGGCTGATTGCAGGAAGACGTGAACGACAACGTCGACGAAATCAATCAAAATCCATTCCGTATTTTCGCGGCCTTCGATGTGAAAAGGCTTGATGTGCAGTTTTTCGCGCACCAAATCTTCCACTTTTTCGGCAATGGCATCGACTTGCGTCTTGGAAGGGGCGTGGCAGATGACGAAATAATCGGTCACGGCGCCGTTGGCTTCCCTCAGGTCCAAAGTCACTATCTCTTTGCCTTTCAGTGCGTCCATGGCTTCAACTACGGTGGCGGCAAGCTCTTCTGAATTGCCGTTTTGATGTCTTATTCTTTTTTCTTCTTCCATAATTTTTCAATTCAATTTCAAATAAAACGCAAAAATACTCTTTTTTGTTTTATCTGCCTTGATTTGCCGAAAATTCCCTAATTTTGACCCGTTATTTTTCAATGAAAATCTGAATTTAAATCTTTGAATTTTTAAATCTTAAATCTTTAAATATTAAATCATCAAATTTTAAATCCCCGCTTATGAGCAATTTCAGAGCCTTACTCCCCGAAGTCAACACTTTTATCTTTGATTATGACGGCGTTATGACCGATGGAACCGTTTACATGGATTCGAATGGCGACCCTTTGCGCACTTCCAATGTGAAGGATGGCTATGCCTTGCAGCTGGCCGCCAAACTGGGCTACAATGTGGCTGTCATTTCGGGTGCTATCAGCACGAACATCGAAAAACGCTTACATTCGCTTGGCATTCAGGATGTTTTTACGGGTGTGCCCGACAAAGTGAAAAAACTTGAAGCCTATATGAAGGAGAAAAACCTGAAACCGTCGCAAATCGTTTATGTCGGTGACGATATTCCTGACATCCGCGTGATGCGCATGGTAGGCGTGCCGGTTTGTCCGTCGGATGCGGCGCAGGAAGTGAAGGAAATCAGTTGCTACATAAGTTTTTGCGGAGGCGGAAAAGGTTGCGTGCGCGACATTATCGAACAGACGCTGAAAGTGCAAGGCAAATGGATGACCGCCGAAGCGTATTCGTGGTGATTATTGGACAATTTGACTATTAGACTTTTGGACAATTTGACTATTAGACTTTTAGACGCTTTGACGGCTTTTGTTGAGGCCGTCATTCCCGCTGTCCTCCTCGCGAAGGCGGGGACGGGAATCTCATTTTGACTTTTGGACAACTTGACAATTGGATATTTTGACTATTAGACGATTAGACTTTTGGATGATTTATATTAAACTTTTTGAACAACTTTGAACTGTTGAAAACCGTAAACTGAAAACTGACAACCGATAACTGATAACTGTTAACCAATAAACACACTATGCTCTCAAACTTAAACAAATACAATATCATTCTCGCATCCAAATCGCCGCGTCGTCAGGAATTGCTGCGTGGTATGGGTTTGAAATTCACCATTCTGACCAAGGAAACGCCTGAAAATTTCCCAACCGAAATGCCGTTGGACAAAGTCCCGCAGTTCTTGAGCCAGCAGAAATCGAAGGCTTTTGATGAAAACGAATTGCCTGAGAATTATCTCATTATTACTTCCGATACTGTCGTGATTGCTGAAAATGAAATACTTGGCAAACCGAAAGACCGCAACGATGCCTTGCGCATGTTGGCGCTTTTGTCAGGGAAGACGCATCATGTAGTGACGGGCGTGACGGTGCGTACGGCAAAAAAAGTCAAGACTTTTGGCGTGAAATCGAAGGTGACTTTTGCCGCGCTCGATGCAGAGGAAATGGCTTATTATGTTGATAATTACCGCCCTTACGATAAGGCTGGCGCCTACGGCATTCAGGAGTGGATTGGCTATGTCGGCATATCGGGCCTGAACGGTTCGTTTTACAATGTGATGGGCTTGCCGACGCGCCGACTTTATCAGGTCTTGAAAGATTTCTGACTTTTTCCGCTTCTGGCCTTTGGCTGTTAGCTTTTGGCAATCAATCTTTTACCATTTTGCAGGATTGCGTTTCATGAACCAATAAGCCAAAAGCCTGTTGCCAATAGCCAAAAGCCTTTTTTTGAATGATAAATGACATAATTTCCTGCTTTTTGTATCTTTGCAGACTTATTCAATGAAAATGAGCGAAAAACGACCTTTGATATTGATTACAAACGATGACAGTTGCCACGCAAAAGGCTTGAAAAAACTGACTTCCTTGATGCGCACGCTTGGCGATGTGGTGGTGATTACGACCGAACAAGTGATGTCGTCGAAAAGCCATTCCGCCACTTTGCAATCGCCGCTTTATGTGCGTTTGGCTGAAGAAAGTGAGGGCTACAAGGAATACCATTGCAACGGAACGCCAGTCGACTGCGTGAAACTTGGTTATCAGCGCGTGCTGGAGCGTTGGCCCGATTTGGTCGTTTCGGGCATCAATCATGGTTCGAATGCGGGTTCAACGGTGGTTTATTCCGCCACGGTCGGGGCGGTGGTCGAGGCTTGCATGGATGGCATGACGGCCATTGGTTTCAGTCTTGATTGCTTTGATGCCGATGCCGATTTCGACCATTTGGATGCTGCCATTTTGTCAATCACGAAAAAAGTGCTTGCCGAAGGTCTGCCGAAAGGTGTCTGCCTAAACGTGAATTTCCCGAAGCGTTGCGACGAACCACTGAAAGGCATAAAAATATGCCGTCAGGCAACGGGGAAATGGGTTGAGCCTTTTGAAGCGCATTACGATGAAAACGGCAATGTGTATTACGATTTGAGAGGCGAATTTGTCACAAACGACTTGACGCCCGACACTGATATTTATGCAGTTGAGCACAACTACGTCTCTGTGGTGCCGACGCAATACGATTGGACTGCAAAATCGGCTTTTGATAGTTTAAGGAATTATGAATCAATGCTTTTAGAAAATGGAAATCAAGGATAACTTTTGGCTGGGATTATTGGCTGGTGCGGCCAGTTTCGGATTGTTTTATTTCTTGCTCAGCCTGATTCCGTGGGGCGAACCTTATTTCAGGGCACCTTGGCTTTTGGCTTTCATCCCGGGCATCATTCTGTTCAGGATGATGTTGGTGAAATGGAATCTCGACAAAATGGGAAGAGGCGTGTTGCTCGTCACCATTATAGGGATGCTCCTCGTGTTTTTCTTGATTTAGTTTTTATTGTGTAACAATCTGATACTGAAATGAAATATTACATCATAGCGGGAGAGGCTTCGGGCGATTTACACGCTTCCAATCTGATTGCCGAACTGAAGAAGAAAGATGCTCATGCGGAATTCCGCGCATGGGGTGGCGACTTGATGAAAAAGCAAGGCGCGACCTTGGTGAAGCATTACCGTTACATGGCTTTCATGGGTTTTGTGGAGGTGGCGGTCAACATTCGGAAGGTGCTTAATAATATAAAGGAGTGCAAGAAAGACATGCTTGCCTATAAGCCCGATGCAGTCATTCTTGTTGATTATCCGGGTTTTAATTTGCGCATGGCGAAGTTCGCTCACGACAACGGTCTCAAGGTGTTTTATTACATTTCGCCTCAGGTCTGGGCTTGGAAACGCCGCCGCGTGAAGAAAATCAAGCAGTCGGTCGACGAAATGCTTGTGATTCTACCGTTTGAAGAAGAGTTTTACAGGAAATATGGCGTTAACGTGAGTTATGTCGGCAATCCGCTTTTGGATGCCTTGTCGCACACAAACGAGATTTCGCGCCAGAGTTTTTCGCGGAAAAACAACCTCGCGGAAAAGCAGGAAATCATTGCGTTGTTGCCAGGCAGCCGCACTCAGGAAGTGAAACGCACACTACCCACCATGTTGAGTGTGATGCCGAAATTCGCTGATTATCAGTTTGTCATTGCAAAAGCGCCATCGTTGGATAAGGATTTCTACAAAAAACTGATTGGTGATGCAAATGTGCAAATCGTTGAAAATCAGACCTACGACTTGCTGCAACACGCAAGCGCCGCTATGGTGACATCGGGAACAGCCACTTTGGAAACAGCATTGTTTACCGTTCCTGAAGTCATCTGCTACAAGGCAAATTCGGTTTCCTATTGGATTGCCAGATACCTGATTCGGGTGAAATACATTTGTCTCGTCAATCTGATTTTAAACAAGGAAGCCGTCAAGGAGTTGATTCAAGGCGATTTGAACACCGAGAATCTTGCCGCCGAATTAGATAAATTGCTGCACGATTTCAAGCGTCAACGCCAACTTTTGGAGGATTACGAAACCTTGAAAGACGTGATGGGCAATGCCGGCGCATCGGGAAAAGCGGCTGAAATCATCGTGAACGGCTTGAAGTAACCACTATAATTTTTCTCGTAAGCAACTGATTTGTAATTGATTACAACAATTTACTTATAATTACTTATAAATTTTATAATCGATTGTTAATCAAATTGTTATAAGAATTTACTTATAATTACTTATAATTTTTTATTACGGAATTCTTGACTTGTTTTGTGCGCTTCCATAATTTTGCCTCAACAAATCATTTGCGTATGAAAAAGTTTTATTTTTTGTCATTGGCTTTGTTGCTGCTTGTCTCCGCTTCCGCACAAAACTGTTTCGACCTTTCCGATTTGACGGCACCCAATATCACCTGCACCTATGGCTTTTATGAAAATCCTTATCAACATAGAGGTGTCATTGATTACGGACAAGCCGACATGAATAGCAGACATACGGTAAACACGGTAAGATCGAGGGATCCGGTTGTACCAATATATACGATTCCCAAAGGGGAAGATTATTCGGTTCGGTTGGGAAATTGTCATTCAGGAGGCCATGCCGAGAGCATTTCCATTGAATATCAGGTTGACACATTAGAGTCGGATTTGCTGATAATGAGGTATGCGGTCATTTTGCAAGATCCGAGTCATGAACCTGAATATCAGCCCCGTTTCACTCTCGCAATTCTTGATACCGATAACAATCTGATTGATTCTGTTTGTGCCTTTGCCGATTTCATCGCCGACCACTCTTTGGGATGGCAGTCTGTTTATGATATTTTGTACAAAGACTGGACGACTATCGGTCTTGATATGACTCCCTATCATGGCAGGACAATCAGGGTACGATTAACGACTTACGACTGTGGGTATGGTGGACATTTCGGCTATGCCTACTTCATCTTGAAATGCGGACACAAGAAAATGACGGGCGAACTATGTGGCGATGTGGGAACCAACACATTTCATGCTCCCGACGGATTCAATTATCGGTGGTTTTACCGCGATGACCCTGAAACGACATTGTCTGTCAATCAGTCTGTTACTGTTTCCACTGGTGGATCGCGTCTGCTTTGTTGCCTTGTGTCGTTTGTTGATTGCGCCGACTGTAATTTTGAGTTAAACGCTTCTATGTTAAGCCGTTATCCATTGGCAGATTATGAAATTGTTCCCCAGGAATGTATTAATGTATTCCGTTTCAGAAACTACAGCACGATTTCAAATGATGGCGTGACACCAAGTCCCGAAGGTGGCACATGCGAAGCGGCATGGTGGGATTTTGGCGACGGAACCACTTCAACGGAAATGAATCCGTATCATTCGTTTCCTCCGGGCGATTATGAAGTCACTTTGGTGGCAGGTCTTAGCGAAAACGCTTGTACCGACACCATCCGCCAGTGGGTTTCCATTCCCATACAAGGCTATCTCGAGACCTATGTTTGCGACTCGTTGGTCTGGAATAACAAAGTCTTTCGCGAAAGCGGTCAATATTTGGAAAATGTGCCAACCGCTTTGGGATGCGACAGCTTGATTTCCATGGATTTGACGGTTTATCGCAGCAACGGATCTTCTTTTGACGACCAAGGTTGCAATGTGTATTCATGGAATGAAATGGATTATGAAGAATCGGGAGTTTATTACCAGACTTTCGACAATGTATTTGGATGCGACAGCCTTGTAGAAATGTATCTCAGCATGAATTACACACCAAATCACACCATCGTAGGAGACCATTGGCCGATTGGCGGCAGCGAAACACATATCAGCGTTTACAATTACGACATCCAACTTGAAGATGACCGATGCCAATTCGACACGGTCATTTGGTCGGTCGATTGCCCGAATTGGTACATTGAGCCACATGGCAAAGGCGAAACCTGCACCTTATATATTTACTCATATTTGCTTGAGCCTGTCGATCTTCACGCCACCGTCGTCAACCGCTGCGATTCGGTGACAAATGATTTTTCCATCAAGACTTCTTATTTTGGCGTTGAGGAAAACATGGAATGCGTTTCGGTCAGTCCAAACCCGACATCAGGCGAAGTAATGATTGGCTTTGGCAGTTTGACAGGAGAAACCATTATAAGATTGTACAATGTGAATGGTTCGCTTGTCGATGAATTCAGTCTGAATCTTGATGGAATGACAAAGACTTTCCCTTATTCCATTCACGACATTGACAGCGGATTATGCTATCTGGTCATCAATAACAGCGGCATTTTGAAGACTTTCAAAATATTGATAAACAAATGATTGCTATGAAAAAGAATTTGCTGTTTCCGATTTTTACCTTTTTTGTTCTGTCTTTCGCTTCGTGCGTGAAAGACGGCAATGAAACGGTTTTGATAAACGACCCCCAGGACATTCCATTTATCACGGACTTCCTGCCAGCCGATTTGCTGGCACTTTATGGTGAGGAAAACATTTATTTTGGCGACGTGCCGCCCTTAGTTGATTTGCAGTTCAAGTCGAACCATCAGTATGTGGCAACGAATCTGCAACCACCTTATTGTCCGCCGATTGGCAGCGTTACACCTGTCACACATTATCATCGTTTAGCAAATCAGTATCTGCAAATCGCTGATTACTACAGTATGAGTTCCGAGGAACAGCATTGCCATTTCATATCGCCCGTGTATATGACAGGCCATGAGACAGCCGAGCATCATTTGCTGTTTACGGCTTATTATATGGAAGAGCCTTCTACTGATGGACATCCCGTCCATGCAGTCGTACTCTCCGGCAAATTCACTCCGAAAGGAGTCGAAAATTTCATGTATGGCTACAAAATCTTGAGATATAACGATTCCATTGTCCCTACTTCGGTATATCCGGCGGAATCAATCTTTGTCTTCAGAGATTATGACGGGTTGGCCGACACTTGCACTTGGTACGATAATTCATTGAATGTCAACAGTCTTTCAACAATTCATTAAATATCAGCGGCTATGAAAAGGATTTGGGGATTATTGCTAATCGTGCAGCTTTTGTCTTTGGCTCAGCTCAACGCACAAGTTGGCGGCAACAAGCCTTTAAGACAGAAAAGCTATATTTGCCGTAATACAAGCAAA
Source organism: Candidatus Limimorpha sp. (assembly GCF_056203535.1). Lineage (NCBI taxonomy): Bacteria > Pseudomonadati > Bacteroidota > Bacteroidia > Bacteroidales > Candidatus Limimorpha > Candidatus Limimorpha sp. The sequence continues at coordinate 14,949 of NZ_JBADWU010000042.1, forward strand.
CTCAGCATTGGAGTGATAGCTGGAGGTTCGTATAGCGATATGATTTACTCCGATGTAACCAAGGCAAAACCATTGGGTTTGTTTGGTCCTGTGGGAGGTGTGGCTATGGAATGGAATGGAAACAGCCATTTTTCGCTTGGCTTCAATGCTTTGTATGCCGTCCGTGGCACACGGAAATCCTTTGACACTGAATTTCAGACAAGTTTCACCGAAACGAACACTGCACATATCGATTACCGATTGACTATGAATTGCTTGGATATCAGAATTCCGATAAGCTATTACTTTGGTTATGAAAGCAATACGCGCTTCTATGCTTTTGTCGCACCCAACTTCAGCCTTTTGCTGAATGGCAACATGGCTTGGCATCGCACTTACCTGAAAGAGAATCCATTTTATGGTTCGACGGACTACGAAATGGATTTGACGAAAGCCAACGCACGTCCCTACGAGATAAGTGCTTTGATTGGTGTGGGCATTCGTCAGCACCTGCAAGTCAATCGTTTGCAGATGTATCTGAAAGTTGACTTTGCCTTCAATTTTGGCCTAATGAATGATTTTTCTGATGCAGAGATGAATCTCGAACCTGTTTTCTCAGGCTGGGGCGACATCGAACATGAAACATTGGGAACACGCCGAATGCAAGCTCTGGAACTGAAAGTCTCTCTGATGATACCGTTCAAAAAACATTTGAAAGATGCTTGCACAAAACTTGGAAAAATCAACTGATAGGCTTATTTTTGTTGCCTCAATATGAGTACTTGGGGCAAATATCCATTCCTCCGTATCCTTTGGCCTTTCGCTTTAGGTATTTGGTGCTTTGTGTCCTTCCCCACTTTCCGATTGATGCCTTCGGCTTTGATTTTCATAGCTTTGGCTCTGTTTTTCATCGCTGTTCTGGCTTCGCGGTTTTGCACCAAACCACGCTTGAACTGGATTTTCGGTGTGGTGATTTCCTGCTATCTGTTTTGTGCAGGCTATGCCATGACGCAAGCACATGATGTTTCCATCCAAAAAACTTATTTCCGTAATTTTGAAGCGGATGCAAATTGCTATGTGGCACGCGTTTACGATTGCCCGACCGAAAAGGAAAACTCCCTGAAAGTCATTCTGGACTTGGACAGCCAGTATTCCGATTCATCGGAGCTGCGCACGGTTTCGGGTAAAGTCATGGCGTATTTTCAGAAATCGGATGCGGCAATGCAATTGCGCTATGGCGATTTGATTGCATTTCCTTTGCCGATAGGTGAGGTGGCGGCACCGAAAAACCCCGAGGAATTTGATTACCGCGATTATCTTTTCCGCAAAGGCATCACGGGACAAATCTATTTAAAAGCGGATGATTGGGTTGATTTAGAGGCGAATAAGGCTAATCCGCTGTATGCTTTTTCCTATCGTTTCCGCGATGTGCTGTTGCGTTCGTTGCAGCGTTGCGGCTTGGATGGCGATGAGTTTGGTGTGGCAGCGGCCATTCTGTTGGGTTATGATGACAGTCTTCCTGCCGAGGTGCGTCAGAATTATGTTGCGGCAGGATCGATGCATATTTTGTGCGTTTCGGGTATGCACGTCGGCATCATTTATCTGCTGGCTTCGTTGCTGCTGGGTTTCCTGAATCGGAAGAAATGGCAGAAAACGTTCAAGCAGTTGCTGCTTTTAGCCTTGATTTGGTTCTATGCCATGATTGCAGGCCTTTCGCCATCCATTATGCGCTCGGCACTGATGATTAGTTTCGTGATTTTCGGTGAATTGCTGCACAGGAAAGGTTTTGCCGTCAATTCGATTGCGGCTTCGGCGTTGGTCCTGCTGTGTATCAATCCGAACAATTTGTTTGAAATCGGATTCCTGCTTTCCTACGTTGCGGTTGTCGGCATAGTGTTGCTGCAAAAACCGATATATGGCTGGTTCTGCTTCAAAAACAAGTTGTTGGACAAAGTTTGGGAGATTACGGCTGTCGCATTTGCCGCACAGTTTGCCACCATGCCGTTCACCTTGTTTTACTTCCATCAATTTACCGTTTACTTCTGGCTGAGCAATTTGTTTATGACCCCGATTTCTTTCGTGGTGATTATGGGCGGCATGATTTTGCTCTTGGTCTCGTGGATACCTTATATAAATGTCGCGGTCGGCTATTTGGTTTGGGGTGCGGTGTATCTGATGAACACTTTGATTGCATGGGTCGAAAGCCTGCCGCTTTCTATTATTAAAGGTATCTACATCAACGGAATGGAATTCACGATGCTTTTGCTGCTGTTCCTTTTCGTGATTCTGCTGGTCACGACACGCCGCCGTGGATTTTTCATTGCCATGCTTTCGGCGGCTTTGCTTTTTGTGTTTTCCGTCACGATTCGGCAATACAAAGTGGAAAAGCAGGACGAAATCGTTTTTTATAGTCTGCGCAAACATACGGCTGTCGATTTCGTGAAAGGCAATCAGCATGTTTTGTTGTGTGATACGGCTTTGGTCGCCGATGAAAGCGCGATAGATTACAGTTTAAAAGGTAATTGGGCGAAATGTAGTCTTTCGTCTCGTCCCGAAATCGTTTTCACGGATAATGATTTTGAAAATGCTTTTGTCCGAAAAAAGGATAATCTCGTTTCGTTTGGCGGCACTTTGATTGCGTTTTGGCAGGAAAGTGAGGCCGCAACCGATAGCTTGGATTATCGTATTCCAGTCGATTTTCTCGTGGTTACAGGCAAACAAAAGCCAAATGTTGATAAATTGTTGATTAATTATTCCGTGAATTGCCTCTTGATTGATGGTTCCGTGCCGTATTATCTGGCTGAAAAATGGATAAATCAGGCGGAAAACATGGGGCTGCCTTATAAAAACATCGGTACACAGGCTTTTATTTACGCAATTGAATGAAAAAAGTCAAAAATTTATCTTTCTGTAAATTAGCGTGTTATATTTTATGATTAAAAATAAATGAAAAAAAAGTAAAAAAACGCTTGCGGTGAATGAAAAAGGTTGTACTTTTGCACTCGCAAAGCAAAGCAATAGAGTTCTTTTTCAAGGCTGGTCCGGTAGTTCAGTTTGGTTAGAATGCCTGCCTGTCACGCAGGAGGTCGCGAGTTCGAGCCTCGTCCGGACCGCTCAAAGCGAGCAACCCAAATCGGGTTGCTTTTTTTTTAAACTTGATACGATGTCGTTTATTGAAGAAATCAACAGGCGGAGGACTTTCGCCATCGTCAGTCACCCGGACGCGGGTAAGACCACTTTGACCGAGAAACTTTTGCTTTACGGTGGTGCCATTCAGGTGGCAGGTGCCGTCAAGTCGAACAAAATCAAGAAGACAGCCACTTCCGACTGGATGGAAATCGAGCGGCAGCGTGGCATTTCCGTTGCCACTTCCGTCATGGGCTTCGATTACCAAGGCATCAAAATCAACATTTTGGATACGCCTGGCCATAAGGATTTCGCCGAAGACACTTTCCGAACTTTGACGGCTGTCGATAGCGTCATCGTGGTCATCGATTCGGCTAAGGGTGTGGAGTCACAGACCGAAAAACTGGTCGAAGTTTGCCGTATGCGCAAAACACCTATCATAGTTTTCATCAACAAGATGGACCGTCCAGGCAAGGATCCTTTTGAATTGTTGGACGAAATCGAACAAAAACTCGACATCCGTCTTACGCCGTTGAGCTGGCCTATCAACAGTGGCCCGAAATTCAAAGGTGTTTACAGCATCTACGACAAGAGCCTTTACCTTTTCAATTCCGACAAGCAGCATATCGCCGAAGGCATTGCTTTCGACGACCTTTCAAATCCCGATTTGGACAAAATGATTGGCGAAGATGCTGAAACCTTGCGCAACGAAACCGAACTGGTGCAAGGCGTTTACAATGAGTTCAGCCGCGAAGATTATCTGAATGGCGACATCTGCCCTGTGTTTTTCGGCTCAGCTTTGAATAATTTCGGTGTGAAGGAGTTGTTGGATTGCTTCATTCAAATTGCACCGACGCCTATTGGCCGCGATACCGAAGAACGTCGCATTGAGCCAACCGAAGAGAAATTTACGGGTTTCGTTTTCAAAATCCATGCAAACATGGATCCGAATCACCGCGACAGAATTGCTTTTGTGAGAGTGGTTTCGGGCCGTTTTGAACGCAATAAGAACTATTTCCATGTGCGTCAGCGTCGCGAGTTGAAGTTCTCTAATCCGACGGCTTTCATGGCTCAAAAGAAATCGGTGCTCGATGAAGCCTATCCGGGCGACATTGTGGGCTTGTATGATGCCGGGAACTTCAAAATCGGCGATACTTTGACCGAAGGCGAAATCCTGAATTACAAAGGCATTCCGAGTTTTTCGCCCGAGCAGTTCCGTTATGTCGAAAACTCCGACCCGATGAAATCAAAACAACTGGCAAAAGGTTTGGAACAACTGACAGACGAAGGTGTGGCACAGTTGTTTACGGGAAAAATGACAGGAAGAAAAATCATTGGAACCGTTGGCGAATTGCAGTTTGAAGTCATTCAATACCGTTTGCTGCACGAATACAATGCAAGTTGTCGCTACGAACCGATTTCACTCTACAAGACGGCTTGGATTACAAGCGAAAACGAAGCGCAACTCAATGATTTCAAGATGCGTAAGTCGTTGAATCTGGCAGAAGACAAGGACGGCCGCGATGTGTTTTTGGCCGAATCGCCCTACGCTTTGCAGATTGCGATGGAGAAATATCCCGATATTGAGTTTCATTTCACATCGGAATTCTGAGTAAGATCATAAAGTATATCTTATGTCGATGATGTGAAGTTTTCTTTATCATCGAACCAATAATAGATTCGACATTTCGGGTGAGCCAAATGTGACCGATATTCTTTATTGGCTTCTTTCTTGTGCAATAAACCGGAAGATGGAAAAGAATGTAACGACTTGACTGTGAAATTGATATTTTCATGCATTGTTATGACAAATTGATTGCCATAATTGTGGGCAATATACCAAGCCGAGATTTTGTTGACGGAATTGATTGCTTTTTTATGCCATATAAGTCTTAAAGCCGTTCCCATGCTGCAAAGGTTTTGTCCACAAGTTCTTCGGAAACGGTTTCGGAGTCTTCGCCATCTGCGAAAATGGAGTCGATGTCTTCAGAATCGATGCAATCTTGAGGGAACGGTTTCTTGAAATAATAGTTGTTGGCCAACATTTCATCTTGCAGCTGCTGGTCAAAACATTCGCTGGCGATTTTTTCTAATCGTGCTCTGTTGCAACATTCGTCTATCCGCAAAGACCATAATTTCAGCATTTCAACATCATCTTCTTTTTCAACACGGCTGATGATGGATTGCCGGATTGATTGAAGGCTCGGGCTTGAAACTGCATAGTTCGCGGCAGGTTCATGTAACTCATCCATTTTCTTCTTGATTTTATCGCGGCAAAGGTAACAAATCTTTTTGTTTTTTCCATTTCCATGTCTCTGCTTTTGGAATTTTCATATTTTTGCGTCCATAAAATTACAATTGTTTAACATTCTAATATCAAATCAAATGGGAAAGTTTTTTCAAGAATTCAAGGAATTTGCCATTAAGGGCAACGTGATGGACATGGCTATCGGTGTCGTCATCGGCGGCGCATTCGGCAAAATCGTCACATCATTGGTTTCAGACATTATCATGCCTGCAATTGGCGCTATCACCGGCGGACTGAATTTCACCGAGTGGAAATGGGTGATTTCGCAAGCCGTCATGGAAGGCGAAACCGTCGTCAAGCCGGAAGTGGCCATCACTTGGGGCAACTTCCTGCAAGTCATCTTCGACTTCATCATCATCGCTCTGTCAATCTTCATGGTTGTGAGAGGCATCAACAAAATGAAAGCTAAGTTTGAAAAGCCTGCCGAACCTGAAGCACCTGCCGCTCCAGCTGGCCCGACCCAGGAAGAACTCCTCGCCGAAATCCGCGACCTGCTGAAAAATAAGTAATCGTTCCTAACGGATTGAAAATGATAGGATGCGCCCGTTTTTGAGGTGCATCCTATTTTTTTGGTTCCACCTAAAACAAAACCAGATTCTTAGTTTATATGCATCATGGCTTTGGGCATGTGTTTGAGGAGAAGAGCAAATTTCTGAGGTTGGCTTTTTTTGCATTATTGGGATGTAAATCATAATCAAAAAGGGTCAGAAGTCAAGTTTCCTTTCCACCGAAATCATCCCGACATACACGCTGTTGCTGATGTCGGTGTCGTCGAAGGTCCGGAAAGCCATGTAAACATGAAAGTCACCATAGATCATCCTGTCAAACAAAGGACTGAACACTTCGTCTTTTCGCGATGCAGTATGAGATAGTTCCAATGACGACCGAAAACCGTAATTCCCTTTGTGCAAGAGAAACACCAATTGGTCGTCGGCATTGGCACAGGCTTGTCCGCTGTTGTTGGCCCATGTGAAAACGATGTTTCCGCCATCAACCTGCACCGATGCGTTTTCGGGTGGCGACAGGAATCCTTGGCACACCAGCACTTTCTGGGGGTCGAGGACCGGAGTGTCGTCAACGATGGTGAATGCATTCTTCATAAGGTGAGAAGAGGCCTGGCTGTAAGCCTTGCCTTTTTCAACGCTCTTGAAACTCGTCTTCAGGAAATCCTTGACGGGACTGAGGAACTCGGTCATCAGTGTGATTTTTTGGCGATGGATTAGCTGCTTCGGTGATTTCCTGTCGTGGTGGTACGAATTGCTCGAAGCTCTGACAATCTGCTCTCCGGAGCGAATGTAGAATGAAAGGTTATTTATTCTGCCTTTCATAAGTCCTGTTTTTGTGTATTGTATGGCCATGATAACTATATGGTATCGTTACTGTATGAATAGGCTGCAAATATAATAAAGATATGATGAATTGTCAACAAAAAGATAAAATAATTATCATTTATTTACCCTTAAATACTAAATAAAAGGTAAATATATGGTATATATATGCTAAATAAGTTATATGCAAGACATAGCGTTATAGTAGGATTTGGGTAGAGGGGAGGCTGGAGAATGGTACAAAACAAAACTGAAGATAATATTCACTTTTTCCCAATTTAACATGCATGTTTCAAAACATTCATTATTTTTGCGGTTGAATTCGAGGGAGAAATCTCGGATTTAGAAGGTTATTTGTGCTTATATCCAGCTGGCAATATCTGGAAAATAATGTAAAGGGATATAAGATACCAATTAGCCAGCCTTATTTGTATTTCAGGGGACTTCTATTTTTAGCATTTTCGCGCCATTCCTCTGAACTTCGTGAAGTCCATTAGCCAAATTTCAAAGTGAATGACACGGCAAATTTACAAATTTTCTTTCAATCTCTAACCTTTCATTATTATTTTATATTTTAT
>NZ_JBADWU010000043.1:0-4964 GCF_056203535.1 Candidatus Limimorpha sp.
ATAAAATATAAAATAATAATGAAAGGTTAGAGATTGAAAGAAAATTTGTAAATTTGCCGTGTCATTCACTTTGAAATTTGGCTAATGGACTTCACGAAGTTCAGAGGAATGGCGCGAAAATGCTAAAAATAGAAGTCCCCTAAAACTAATTTTCAAGAAAAATAGTTTCGTTAGACCACTTGTTTTGAGCTAAGTTCAAGCCGAAACTTCTGGTATGTTTTTTATCGAAATGTTGACGAAAACGGGCATGGATTACGAAAAAAAGCGTATTTTTGCAGGTGCAATAACAACAGAAAGTCATGTCAGAGAAAGAAATCAACGCCTACCGCTTGACTTCGTTGGAAGAACCGACGGACGAGATGCTGGCGTATATCATGCGCGAGGTGGCGGAGGAAGCAAAACAAAGCAATGAAGAGGCCTTGGAAAGGTTTTTCGATGAAATCAGCCTGATGTATCAACAACAATACGGCAACAACTAATGCGCACGGAGGGCAGAAAACCGGTTTTAATTGTAATTGCTGGACCCAACGGAAGTGGAAAAACTTCCGTAACCAGCAAAATCCTTCAACATGAATGGATGGAGGATTCGGTTTACATCAATCCTGACATTGTTGCACAAGAAAAATTCGGCGATTGGAACTCCATGGAGGCGATTAAAAAAGCAGTGGTTTATTGCGAAGAATGGCGAGAAAAGTGCTTGGTTGAACGTAAAAGCCTGATTTTTGAAACGGTTTTATCTGCCAAAGACAAAATCGACTACATTGAAAGGGCAAAAGAAGCAGATTTCTTCGTCAGGTTGTTTTTCGTCTGCACAAAATCACCTGCCGTCAATGCCTCACGCATTGCCCAACGGGTGATGAAAGGTGGACACGATGTGCCAATTACCAAGGTTATCTCGCGTTATCAAAAGTCCATCCTCAACTGCAAGTACATTGCAACCAAGGTTGACCGTACCTATTTATATGACAACTCTGTTGATGATGCCGAGCAGCAATTGCTCATCCGCCTTTCCGACGGCATCATTGCGAAAAAATATGTGGAGCAACTGCCTGAATGGGCAAGACAAATAATTGAATAAACAACCTAACCCAACAGATAAAAACAAAGACAAGTAAACCATCCTAACATAACATAACCCCCGAGCTTTACGCTCTTGTTCTCACTTAGTAAAATCGCCAAATTTAACGAACACGAGAATTAAGAAGCGGAAAGTTTGCGTTTTTAAGGCGCAAACTTTTTCGTGCTTATTAGTGTTCAAGGCGTTTGGCGATGCCGACTAAGTTAATAAGCAATGAAACGAAAGGTGAGCGCCTTTTTTCATGGCTTACAGACAAGGGCGGAAGCCCTAACAAACGCCTAACGCCATGAATACTAACACGCCACAAGACACTAACGACTTCCACATTGGCCAGCTTCTCAAAGCTGAACTTGCTCGCCAAGGCCGCACCGCCACCTGGCTTGCCAAGCAAGTACACTGCACCCCCGAGAACATCTACAAAGCCTACCGTTCGCAATGGATTTCCATGCCCTTGCTCTTCGAGATTTGCAAGGCCTTGGATTATGACTTCTTCAAGGAATGTTCGGCGTATTTGGAGGCGGAGAAAACGAAATAACGGTTGTGGTTTTGTGGTAAAATCTTTCAGTTTTTATGGTAAAAAGAGTTAGATAGAAACTCCTGAAATAGAATAGTTTATATTTAGTTTTGCGGTGTAAAATAATTTAATCCAAATCTAACAATGAAGAAAGTACTGGTTTTAATCATACTTGTTTTAGGAATAGGCATTCTCACAGCAAAAGCTCAAGCCTATGTAACTCCCCGCTTCATCGAACCCGACTATGTTACCATATCCTCCACACAAGGAATAAGCATCGGTTCCATAACAACCAATTCGAACAACTCATACACAGTTACTCTTGTTAATAACAACAGAAACGAACAAGGCGAAATAAACAGCTTTTGCTTCGAATGGTACTTGTCATACAAAGGTAATCGAGTTAGTGATTATTACCAAGAAACTATCCGCTGTGGACAATCTGCCTCAAGAACCGTTTACGCATGGCCAGATGAAGTACCTATCGGAAACGAAAAATATGTGACAATTCAATTAGGAAGGCAACCCATCAAGAGAGACCCAAGAGACGACGATTAGGCAAATAACAAGCAATTAAATAACAACAAATTAGAAGTTGCGCCCGGCACGAATTTAGGGTAAAATAAAATGAAAAAGATAATGGCAGTTTTAACCGTTTTGATTTGTTTTGCATCTATGAGTTTATTCTCTCAGGAAGTTAGAGGGATTGAAAGCAGAAGAGTGATTTACGAAGGAGGAAAGGAATATTATTGTGGTAATTCTTCCCAAACCTATTCGACTCAATACTGTGGATGGGAATTTAAGAATTGCAACTCATGCGGAGTCAGTGTTGACATATCCTTGTTTACACAAGCAACAGAAGAATATGGTAGAGCTATCCCAGCAAAAGTACTTGCGACTAAATCAATTGTATTACAAGCGGGTGAGACTTATGTATATAAACCCGAAATAGAAGCTACACAAACATTAAATTATCGGTATAGTGCTCCAAAAATAGACCAATTATATGTTGAATTTAAAGCATTTAAGTTACAATAAATTGTGTCAGTTTACAAAGAGAGTGTGCATAGAGTTATGGCACTCTCTTTTTCAACAAATTAAACTATAGGATTATGAGTAATAGGACTTTTGCGCAGGAAGCTATTCTGCATAGGATTAATGAAAAAGCGGTAGGGGGTATCCTAAACGAAGGCCATTGGGAACACATCGACCACAACGCTTATGTGGATTGTTGTGTATTAAATGGTGTCAATACGGCCAATTAGTTATCCCAATTGAATCATATTATACTATGAAAGAAATGACATTTGCTTTAGAAACCATTCAGAAACGGATAAAAGAGAAGATGGAGACATATCCGTCTTTTCAAGATTATTCAGAACATTCTGATTATTCTGATTATTCTGATTATTCAGATTATGGTGATTCAAATAGTGATTGGACCTGAAAAATGAATTATTTACTTACATAATGTTTATCTCAATACTAACATCTGAGCAGATAATATCGATAATAATTGGCGCAGTAGCAGGTGCTATTGCTACGTTTATTATTTGGTTTATTCCTACAGAAGCATTTAAACCACGGATTAAAATCAAAACATACAACCAACCACAAGAAAAGATAACTTTTACTAACTTTAATGGTAGTAAAAGAGAAGAATTGTTTTTGAAAAGGAACATCCACATTGTCAATGATTCTTTATTATTCGCCGCTTATAATGTTACTTGTTTTGTTGAGCTACTTGATGCTGACACGAACATCGTATATCACGAGGCCAAGGAACTACCTATTGTGAAAGCAAATATAAGAGAAGAAAAAGCGACCGTCTTACCATTTAGAAAGCTTGCAGTCGACAAAGTGGTAGAAACAAAGGCAATAAAAATTAAGCTGTATCTCATTTATGAAAACCGTTATGGGACTAAAAAAACATCTGGCCCATGGTGGGTTAAGAAATATAATGTTGTAGATCAATCATTTGTCCCTGAATTAGAAAAATAAGAAATTCTATGCCAAACAAATCAAAATAGAACCAATTTTCAATAATACTTTACAATCAACCTTGAAGAAGTTTTATAGGAAAAAATCGTGTAATGACTATTATTTTAAAGCCAACATACGCTTGTAACTTCCGTTGCAAATACTGCTATTTGAGCAACGAAACCAAAACTCATAAGGACACTTTCAGCCTTGCCTTTGCCAAGCAAATCATCCTTCAGCTAAAATACTTTCTGAAAAGCCATCCGCGCCAAAAGGTCACTTTCATTTGGCATGGCGGTGAGCCTTTGCTGTGGGGCATAGAGAACTATCGGGAGATTTTTGCCTTCATGAAACAGGAGTTGGAGGGCGTTAACTACCAAAACAGCATCCAAACCAATCTTTCATTAGTCACGGAAGAATTCATCGACCTGTTTTTGCAATACAATGTCCGCCCTGGCTTTTCGTTGGACGGCACCAAGGCCATCCACGACCAACAGCGTGTGGGCATCAACGAGCAACCTACATTCGACCTTATCATGTCGAAACTAGCACTTTGTAGGGAGAAAGGTATCAGTCCCGGATGCATCGTGGTTGCTGGGAAGAAACACATCGGACACATCCCCGAACTATATAACTTCATGAAAGAAAACAAGTTGAGCTTCAAGTTCAACCCCTTGTTTTCGGCTGGCGAGGCTACCAATAATTTGGATGAATACGGTATTACGCCATCGGAATATGCCCAAATGTCAATAGAATTGTTTGATTTGTGGTTCGATGACAACCAAGGAGAAATCACCGAGTCCAATTTCGTGGAAATCGCCAGCAACATCGTTTCCAAGAAGACCACAGGCTGTATGTTCGGCAGAAACTGTCAGGACAACTTCTTCGCCATTGCGCCCACAGGCGATGTGATGCCATGCGGCCGCTTCTGCGATGACGATTTACTTCACTATTCCTATGGCAACTTGCATAAGGAAACGCTATTGGACATCCTACCACGCATCAAGCAAAGTGAAATCTACAAGCGTTCGGAATACATTGAGAAAGGCAATTGTAAGAACTGCAAATGGTTAGACATCTGCCACGGAGGTTGTCTGCACGACGGTTTCCTCAAATCTGGCGATTTCCGCAGCAAGACCTTCCTTTGCGCCGCCTACAAGAAAATCTTTGCGCATATTGAGAAACGGATAGCTGAAGCAAACCTTAACTTATAATCCGCTCAATTTGCCATTTTTCACCCAAATTGATTATAGGGCATTTCTAAATAAAACTCTTTGATATTCAGATAAATATTTGTATATTTGCCGAAAATTTGAAGAGAAAATGGACACATGCAAAAGGGCATACAGAAAGCTTGGCAACCAAGGATTATTTGATTCGGAAGAGAGGACA
>NZ_JBADWU010000044.1:0-15290 GCF_056203535.1 Candidatus Limimorpha sp.
CAAGTTGATTGTTTTGCCGAAATGACTGCACAGTATGTCGAATAAATCGCTATCTTTGCGCCGTATCTTGGAATCAGTAGCTATGGAAAACATAGGAAATTTTCTTCAAAGTTACTGATTTCCAAGATATTATGCAAGTGTTTTAACTAAAAAAAACACCGGATTTTTCCGTTTTTTTGCTCTTCTTGAAATTTTTGTCATGTACTAAGTGCTTTGCTGAAGAAATATCCAATTGACACAAAAGCATTTCATAATAAAACTGATAGTTTTTTTAAAGATGAAAAAACTTGGAGGAATTTCAATGCAAAATTTCTGGATTTCGGTCCTTACCCAGGTCAAAAGGAAATCACGAAAGATTGCAATGAAATGACATATTATAAAGATAGCGGCTACTACAACGCTTGGTTTGATGACAATCTCGGATCTTTCCTTATCGTTATTGAACACAAAAAGGACAAACCATGAAATCGATTCGCGACATTATCAAGACCAATATCATTAACGAGACGAACCAGTCTGTCGATATTGATGACGCTAATTTCTTTGTCGAATTGGCAAATAGCAAAAGCAAGGACGGTAACAGTAAAATTTTCAATTTCTCAATGCTGATTTTTGCCATCATTGTCGGCTTGGTATTTGTTATCAACTCAAGCGTCTATTTTATTAAAGATGTACTGAATAGTAGGAACGACTGCAAGATAACGCCAGAAGGAGCCATTGTGGCCTATATGGATGGAGATAAGGAATTCTATTTATTTTTGTTTAATGCCTCGGAACCATGGACAAATACTGGAATACAGCTTCTGAAAGGCGACAAGATGAGAATGAGAGTGTCCGGCGGATTTTTTGGTGATGCATTAGGATTGTATGAGGCTGTGCAATGGAACTTCAAGCCATACTATGATTGGGTTTCCATGAACGACAATGGCACCACAGATCACAAGAAAGACAGCCTGTTGATTTGTAAAGAAGTTAATTTTGGTGATCTCATTTATCGTATTGGTAATGAGGAAAACACTGATGCCCCAATACGCTATCTCAACAAAAATAGGAACGACTGTTTTAATTATTATGACGATGTTCAAGAAAATGGCTATCTGTTATTGTCAATAAACGAAGATAAACAAGATGAACGGAACACCCAGTGGAGTTGGCCACAAGATTCCGATAGTATAAAGTCTTATTTCGAGGAGAAGTATTTCGAGTATTATGACTACCATAAAAAGATGATAGGCGACAGTAAGGGGGCTTTTGATAAATTCATTCATTCGGCATGGAACAACAATGACAACTACAAAGACAACATCGGGCAAATACTTGTTGCGGTAGAAGTCCAGCGCAAGCTGGATAATGTTCAATGGAGGAAGATATGGTATAGGGATGTTGAAAACAATGTGATGGGAATATGGAACAGCAATAGAGGTATGGCTATGAAAACGTTTCTGACCATATTATTCATAATCATTGCTATATTTTATGCCATTATTAAGATCCTATTTATGTTGTTCGGATCGTTTTGGTATCTGACAGTTCCTTGTCTGCTTGTGCTATTGTGGTACTTCCGCGCTGTGATAATCCAAGTAATAAAGAGAAAAATATAGGCGTACGTACCCCAATGTGAATTTTAGACTTTACAAACGCTATTCATGCTTGATTATGGATGGTCAAGCATGAAGTTATGTTCAAACTGTTTTTCAAAATCACAGAAATGGATGTTGTCCAATGGCGGTAGCATTATATGCTTCAATGCTATTCTGAAGATGGTGCATGAATTTGTCATAATCATACATTCCATTCGGCATTTTTTCAAGGCCAGTGAAGCAGAGGTCGAATGACATCGGAGGATTATCCAAGTCCATCTGTTTCATTTCTCGGATTTGGTCTGAGCTTTGATATACGAGTCGAGCGCGGACATATCTCTTCGGATTAGGGCAACATGTTTCAACCCATTGTTCAAGTACCAGTTTGCATCCAATGGGGGTTTGGGTCTCAATGGTATTGGGCAGTTCGTATGGAACAACTCTCAAAGCAGCAAGCACGGCAGCAATCATCGAGTCATGAGAGCATAGGAAAGCGAATTTGTGTCCCTCTGGAAGCATCTCCGCCTGAATCCTTTTCAACATGCAATGGCTTATGTTGACTGAGATGATGGGAGCCGTGAAAAGTATTTCATCATAACAGTCCTTTATGTAAGCCAATTTTTTCCAGTCATTGAAACAGAGCCGACGCCCAAAGGCAGCATCTCTCGTGTTATCCATCTCGTAGTATTGGAGAATGAAGGCATCGCTGGCCATGTTAGCATCTTTCAAGCCACCACGCATCGTGGGTTCCAATGGACTTCCATCCTTGTCATGGAAACAGAGACAGACACCTACATAATTGTCGAAATGCGGAGTGCCGTGTTTGCGGGCATAGCTTGAGCGTTTCATTCCCAAAATCTTTTCCAAAAAGGTATAGGAAGGGGCTTGCAGATCTCCCAACTCGCGATAGGCCTCGGCTTGAAAGGCTGCGACATCGAAAATTCCGTCTATGTAGGATTTATCGTTCAATAGAGGAAGATAATCTGGATCCGGGTATCCCACATCGCCGTTCTCTTTCCTTTTGAAATCTACATCTATGGTCTTAAGTGGAATTAAACCCGCAGCGAAAGACCGTGCAGTAGCAATGGTACGTTGCTTGGAGCTGGCACCGAAATAGACCTGACCGACGCTGTCCAATTTGAATTGCTCCTTGTCGAGCCATAGTCGGAAATACTCTCCAAACAGGGTTTCTAAAGCTCCACCTTTCAAGGTGAGATTGCTGCCTGGCACCGACCATCGGATCCATTGATGTCCGTCAGTGGTCATCTCGTCGAGAGTGCTTAAAGAGCTATCCAAAGGTGCACGGACATTATGTCGGCTTAGGATTGTCACTTTCTCTAAATAGAGATCTTGCTGTGCAAATGCAATGCTGCAAACAGACAAAAGCAGCGTGATGATAAAAAAACGAAATTTGTTCATAGTAGTTTTATTATTACAAACCTTATTTATGTGTTGAATTCAAGACACAAATGTAAGTTGGTTATGATTTTCAAGAGCAAAGTTAGTGATAAAAAATCAATTGAAGATAAAAATTCGTTTTTTTGCATAGTATGTTTCTTATAACTTGTTGTTTGTCAGTTTAATGTGTTTGTCTATCAAATTCCCAAGAAATGTACTTTTCGAAACATGTTTTCTAACAATCCAATTCTTGTTCTTATCGACTCACGTTCCCTGCTACGTGTCTTGCTTGGTTGTGAGTTGGATGAAGAGATTAACCCAATCTTGTATACCGCCAAAGAATGGCAATCTTATCTTGCCACTCCTTTCTATGAGAATGTCCAACAGGATGAAGTAAATCTTTTACAATAAGCACCCCATCAGTTTATTGAAAAAAATGAAAAACTGATTGGTAATGAATAGAACAGAAACAAAATGAAACGAAACAAGGCAGCTCTTTTGAGCCGCCTTGTTTCGTTTCATTTTGATGACATAAATGTCTAATTCGGACAAAGTTTGGTTTCAGGGCTTCACTTTATTCGCTTTATCTTCATCGTTGTTGAACCATTCAAGATAACTCAGCGTGTATTTCCGGCCAGCCTCCAACAAGATGTTTTTCTTCTCGTCGCTGAGGTCGAAATCGGTGGCTTTCACATCCAAAGTGTCGATGTAAATGGTGCGTTGCCAGTCGTCGCTGTGCAGGTGGGTGTTTCGTTGGAAGTCAATCAGGGTCCTGAGCAGGGCGGAAGTGTAGTCGAACAGATTGTCAATGTCCTTGACTTGCGGCTCGGTGTTGTCGTGGAAGATGGAGATTTCCTCGGAACTGTCCAGACGGAATCCCAAAGTCTCCTGGTTGTAGACGTATTCGTTGGCGAGTCCGAGTCCTTTGGGCATTTTCTTCTGTGCCTCGTTGATTTTCTCGTAGTATTTCGTTCTGACAAAATGTTTGGCCACAAATTTCCTGTTGTCGAAGGCCTGAATCGGGTAATTGTCGAGGAGACCGCCGTCAACGTAAACGTCTTTTCGCGGGTTGGCGCGAACGGCGGCGAAGAAAATCGGAATCGACATGGAGATGCGTGCTGCATCGGCAATGCTGAAATCAGGTGTGGTTTCGGCAGAAAACACTTCGGAAAATTCTGTCGATAAGTTACTGCCAATGAGGTAGATGTCGAGAAATGGTTTTCCATCTTGCTTCATGCTGTCAAGTTGGCCGAAAGTGGTTTCGCTGTCACCAGTTTTGTCTTTGATGATGCCGCCGATAAACTCACGGAAAAAATCGCCTTTGAACCAGCCGTAATCAGTGAAGATGCGTTTCGAGTCGCGTAGGAACCCCCACGAATCATCCTTGAACTTGTTGAAATCAAGATTCCAGACAATGTTTTCAATTTCGGCTGGCGTGTAGCCTAAACCGACTAAAACGGCGAGAATGGCGCCAGCCGATGTGCCGGCCACGCGCTTGATGTCGGGCAGAATTTTTTCTTCCTCAAGCACTTCCAATGCGCCGGCGTAGGCTATGCCTCTCACGCCTCCGCCTTCAAAAACCAGATTCCTGAAATGATATGCCATAATGTCCTGTTTTTTATGTTCGTAATCATAATTAATCTGCAAATTGCTTGTCTGTTTTTCAGTAATTGGGTTAGAAAAGTTCAAAATTGTTCAAAAAACCAAATAGTCAATGTGTCAAAACAATCAAAGTGTCAAAATATCCATAATTTTCAACTTTTAGTGATTTTTTCAAAAAGCTGTAGCTATTCATTTGACGGAGTCATTACAAATGGATACTTCTCAGGATGTTTTAGGCTGTCAATTTCAAATGCTGTGTCTAAGGTTGGCCATTCAATGGCATAATCACCATCCATTTGGACATTGAGGACGTCTTTTATGGAAGCGTTTTTCATCCAAGGGCAACGATTATATGAAATGAAATAATCGCAGCCTTGAACCGAAACCATAAATCCTTGGCTGTTAATCATCAGAACGCTTACCGATGTGTTCTGTGTATTTTGCTTTGAAGTCTTCTCCATTGTTTGAAATGATTTTGAAGATTTTGTTTATTTCTCTATCTGTAAATCCATAGTTCTCAGATAATTCAAAGGAAGGCTCTAACCAAAATTTGGCTCGTCTGCCAGCCTTTTCAACATGAATGTGCTTCCGACTCTCTTCATTTGAAAAAATTCGGAAACAAAAGCCGTCTTCTCTGTGAAATACCGGACTCATTATTTCTTGCTCCAGGTCGTGCCGTCCTTGCCGTCTTTCAGCACGATGTCGTATTTGGTCAGTTCGTCGCGGATGAGGTCGCTGGTGGCCCAGTCTTTCTTGGCGCGGGCTTCCTTGCGGATGTCAATGATGGTCTGCATGAGGCCTTCCACCAAGTCGCTGCTGTTGTCGGCGGCATCGCTGTCGATGAGGCCGAGAATGTCGAAGACGAAACTCTGGAACAGTTTGTTGAGCAGTTCGAGTTCGGCAGGATTGATTTGCATCTTGCCGTCCTTGATAGTGTTCACAATGCGCACGGCTTCGAAGAGGTTTGCAATGACGATTGGACTGTTGAAGTCGTCGTTCATGGCATCGTAGCAGGCATCCATAATCTTCTGAACGCCAACTTCTGCTGCGCCTTCCGTCGGGACGATGCTCTTGGCAGCCTTGCAGGCTTCCATCATGCGGGCGTAGCCTTTTTCGGCGGCTTGCAGGGCTTCGTTGGAGAAGTCGAGGGTGCTGCGGTATTGTGCCTGAAGGATGAAGAAACGGATGGTCATCGGAGCGTAGGCCTTTTCCAAAAGCGGGTGGTTGCCTGCGAAGAAGTCTTCGAGCGACATGGCGTTGCCCAACGATTTGCCCATCTTCTGTCCGTTGATGGTAATCATGTTGTTGTGCATCCAGTATTTCACAGGCTGCTTGCCGTTAGCGGCCATCGATTGCGCGATTTCCGACTCGTGGTGCGGGAACATGAGGTCCATGCCGCCGCCGTGGATGTCGAATTCTTCGCCTAAGTATTTGCAACCCATGGCTGAACATTCCATGTGCCAGCCTGGGAAACCATCACTCCATGGTGAAGGCCAGCGCATGATGTGTTTCGGCTCGGCTTTCTTCCACAAGGCGAAGTCGACGGGGTTGTGCTTTTCTTCCTGACCGTTCAGGTCGCGGGTGGTGTTGAGCAGTTCTTCGAAATTGCGTCCCGAAAGAATGCCGTATGGGTGTTCCTTGTTGTATTTTTCAATGTCGAAATACACGCTGCCGTTTTCGATGTAGGCAAAACCGTTGTCCAGAATCTTCTGCACCATGGCAATCTGCTCGATGATGTGGCCCGAAGCGTGCGGCTCGATGGATGGACGCAGCACGTTCAGCTTGTCCATGCTCTGGTGGTAGCGGTTGGTGTAGTATTGCGCCACTTCCATCGGCTCGAGGTTTTCCAGGCGGGCTTTCTTTGCAATCTTGTCTTCGCCTTCGTCGGCATCGTGCTCGAGGTGCCCCACATCGGTGATGTTGCGCACATAGCGTACTTTATAGCCAAGGTGTGTCAGGTAACGGAACACCAAGTCGAAAGTGATGGCCGGACGGGCATGACCCAGATGGGCATCGCCATAAACGGTAGGACCGCAAACGTACATGCCCACATGAGGGGCGTTCAAAGGTTTGAAAGGTTGCTTGCAACGCGTCAGCGTGTTGTAAATGTATAAAGCGTTTTCCATATTCTGTAAAATTTGTTCGGTGCAAAGGTACAACTTTTTGTTTATTGAAACGAATACCTTGTTTATTATGACAATTTTGGCGGGGATAAGAAATGGCTGTTGGCTCATGGCAACTGGCTATTGGCACGGTAGTTCATTAGGAAAAAACGAATGAGTTTGTCGGAAGGATTAGTTGGCCAGAAGCCAATAGCCAACAGCCAGAAGCAACATTATAAAAACGAATGAGTTTGCTGGAAGGATTAGCTGGCCAGAAGCCAATAGCTAACAGCCAGAAGCCACAACAACATTTTTCTTTATATAATATTATAGTTGTCAGATTTTTGTATTTTTGCCTCCAATTATAAATCGTTTATAGTATGAAAAAGTCATTACTTATCATTGCTGCATTGATTATCAGCAGCTTCGCTTCGGCACAGCAGGTGCTGAAACTTGAAAATCCGGAACAGACCAATAGGGATGGATGGGTCGGAAATACTAATCTTTCCCACATGGCCATGATGGAAAACACGATTATGGTCATGGCACCGCGCCAATTTGATCCTGATATTAACGGAAAAATCACGAGCCTGAAATTCTATCGTCAGGTTTACAACGAATACAATACCACGTCCTATACGGTGAAGATTTACGAGGGCATCGATTTGAAATGGTATGATGAAAACATGAATTATTACTATTTCAATTCTTGCGGCAATGAGGTTTATTCACAGGACTATACGGCATCGAGCGAAGGCTGGCAGACCGTCGAACTCGACACGCCTTACAACATTCCGGATGGCGAATTCTGGATTGGCGTAAAGATGAACGGCGAAGGTATGGCTGTCTTTGGCGACCAGGCAGGTGCCGTTTTGGGTCAGTATTACTACAGCGACCAGTATGAATTCGAGTGGTATTGGAAGCCATCCTATTTCGTGGTGGATTGGGACGAATACCTTTTCTCATTGGGTTTGGCCGTTTATGTTGAGCCTGGCGACCCGGTAAGCTGCAATCCTGTCCAGAATTTTTATGGTGTGGGATGGGTTGATGGACAAATGGCCGAGCTTTTCTGGGAAGCTCCCGAAAACGGTTCGACAGACACGCTGACGGGCTATAATGTTTATAGAGATGGTGCCAAAATAAACGATGCCTTGGTCGTTGAAACCGTGTTCATGGATTGGGGAAACGGCGAACCGCAGGTTATGGGAGATCTCATCCCTTACGAGACTTATACCTATTATGTGGAAGCTGTCTATAGTGACGGCTGCACTTCGCAATGTGATCCTATTGAAGTGACTATTGAACAAAGCGATGATGTCGTGGAGAACAGCAAAATTCAAGTTAAGGTCTTCCCGAACCCAGCCGAAGGTTTTGTGAACGTCGCTGCCGAAGGCTTGCAAAACATTACCTTCATTGACATGATGGGTCGCATCGTGAAAGAGCAATCCGCTTCGCAGTCGGCAACGGTTGTCGATTTGAGCAATCTTCCATCAGGTCTTTATCTCCTTCGTGTGACGACTGAAACGGGTGTCGCTTTGCAGCGCTTGGAGGTGAAGTAAAAATTGTTCAGAGGAAATGCCTAAGATTTTCATATATGCAACGGCTAAAGTAGTTTGGACTTTCTTATTTTGGGCTACAGACAGCTACGAAAACAGGGCGCATGTGCATGTAGGCAAAAGCGGAACAGCCAATTTATGTAAGATTTGGATTGAGCCAGAAGTGGATGTTGCTGATAAAGGCGATTTGACGGAAAAACAGGTTAAGGAAGTGCTTGATGTTATCAGGCGATATCAAGAACTTTTGCTTGAACAATGGCGTAAGTTTAAGGCTGGAGAAAAAGTGAAAATGATAAAAGTAAAAGAATAAAACATGTATGCAATAGAAGGTTATTGGGATGTCGTTCCAAGAATAAAGGAAGTGTCGTTTCCTGCAAGAGGCAAGATGCAGATTTTGTTGCAAGATGGAAGAATTATTGTCGTTGCTGTTTCAAAGTTTCCGAGTGTGCAAAAACTCAGCATGGCGCAACGGAAAAAATGGTATCTTATCGGCAATGGTTTCTCTTTCGACGATTGCAGCGAAGTAATTCACATTGAGCAGATTTTAGGCAATTTCGCCAATTATGCCCATGAGGCTTAGGAAATTGAAATTAGAAAATTGTATGTGGTTGAACGAAATATAAATTAAACGAAAGAAAAAGAGATAGTTAGATAGACATAATTAAATATTGATAGCACTTGTTGCTGTCCTTGAACACCAAAGTTCCATCAAGTCCCCGTTTTGACGGGGCAACATCTCAAGGACAAGTTGCAGATGCCGTATCTGGTACGGCGTGGAAAACTTGTTAGAGATGTAGGGCGTTGAACCCCTGGTGTTCGAGCAAGAAATAGATTCCACGCTTTTTTATGCAATACGACGAAGTACATATTGGAAAAGTCATTCAGGAGAAACTGAAAGAACAAGGCAGAAGTGTCACTTGGCTTGCCGATAAGATTCCTTGTACCCGTTGTCATCTTTATAAGGTTTTTGCAAATCCGGATATAAACACTGGCTTGTTGAAAAGGATTTCAAAAATACTTGATTACAATTTCTTCCAACATTACGTTTGAGTGTTTCTTTTTATGATACGGAATTGTATCATAATAGAAATCAGCAATTTCGTTCAGTTAGGTATGTTCATTGTATTTTTGCACAAATCATAAAGCAAAAGGGGATGCCGAAAATCTGATTTTGAGTAGGCGAAAATAAAAAGTTGTCAGACACAAACAAGTTAATTTGTGCAATTATAATCGACCATTGGAATTTAAAAGGTTTAATGATATGACACAAGCGGAGGTGTATAATTATCCATTATTCTCAATCAAGAGATTCCCCACTCTTCTGAAATATGCAAATAAAACGGCAGAAAAGTTGAGAAATGAGCGTGGAGGGTTGAAAATTAGATATTTAGCTGATATTTTATGGTGCAATCTGCGATATGGTGCAAGTGATACCAGAGACTATCTTTGTTTTGAGTTTTATAAGAAAAGCTCTATGGAACGGAATCAATTCCTGACCAAACGGAGATTTTACAAACTGATAAAAACTTTTGATTGGGAAACTTTTGACAACATGGTAAATAAGGATTTTGTCAACAGATACTATTCTGAATTTATTAATAGGAAATGGATTAAGGTTACGGATGAAACATCTGATGAAGTAATTAGGGCATTTATTGATGAGCAAAAAAGAGTGATTGTTAAACCGTTGGCGAGTGAACAAGGTATAGGCGTGTTTAAGGTTTCGAAAGAGATGAAAGATGTGGTGTCAGAATTTATCCATGAAAGAAAAGGCGATTATCTTATAGAGGAATGTCTTGATAATCATGAATTAATAAACGAGATAAACCCATCATCATTAAACACAATGAGAGTCTATGCCATTGTTGATTCGTATGGAGAAGTTCATGTTTTGAATTGCTTGCTTCGTGTTGGTAACACAGGTTCGGCCGTTGATAACTGGTTTTCAGGTGGAGTCGGTTATCATGTCAATGAAGAAGGAATTGTCGATGATTATGGCATGGATAAACAATATAATAAATATGCCTACCATCCGTCAACAAACAAAATGATGATAGGTTTTAAGATTCCGC
The DNA here is from genome assembly GCF_056203535.1 of Candidatus Limimorpha sp. Classification (NCBI taxonomy): domain Bacteria; kingdom Pseudomonadati; phylum Bacteroidota; class Bacteroidia; order Bacteroidales; genus Candidatus Limimorpha; species Candidatus Limimorpha sp. The sequence continues at coordinate 10,311 of NZ_JBADWU010000044.1, forward strand.
AATATCAGCAATTGCTCGATTTCAGTAAACGGGTAATGGAAGTCAATAAGAAAGCCGTTTTTTGTGGCTTGGATATAGCAATTACACCTAATGGATTCTCGCTGGTTGAAATCAATTTTCCTGGCGGACATGAATTCATGCAGTGTTTCGGTGAGGGATTCTACCAACAGATTAAGCAATATAGAAATTTCGGATGAAATGAGCTTAATGAATCATAGCAATTAGTATGGGGTGATTTAACTTGTGTAATGTAGAAGCTTGGGAATGAGAGATTTCAAGATTGAATATCTGTATTTCATAAAACTAGATTCCGCAGCATTGAAGTTTCGAAGTCTTATGCTGATTCGTATGGTGGCTTGATTTTGGCATTAATCCTATTAGGTATATTGAGGTCGATATACTTTTCCCAAATTTCAATACTGAGGAAATCTCTCGAAAATTCCGAGATTTCCTCACTGTTCATTTTTATAAAATTGACTTTAATTATTGAAAAATCAAATTGATATGAAATAATTTCGTATTTGCATATTGCGAAGTTTACGAAATGCTCGGATTTTTATTGCAATAAAAATCTGTTGTAAATAATTTATAATCAATAAAATAACTCGGTTTTTCAAATTTCGATAGTGAGGAAATCTATCAAAAAAATGCAGATTTCCTCACATTCCAATTTTAAAATTTGTATCTTTGCAGCCTAAAATCAGCGTGTTATGCTAATTGGAAGGGACAAAGAAAAAAACGAGTTGCTCGGCCTGTTGGAATCCGACCAATCGGAATTTGTGGCCGTTTATGGTCGCCGCCGTGTGGGAAAGACTTTTCTTGTCAGGGAAACGTTTCAGTATCGTTTTGATTTCCAGCACACAGGCATCCTTGATGCGCCGATGGGCGAACAGATTGCGGAATTTTGCAAATCGTTGCAAACCGCCGGTTTGCGGAAGTTTGAAATGCCGAAGAACTGGCACGAGGCTTTCCATTTGCTTGAAAACCTGCTGTCGAAATCAAAGGCGGCCAAAAAAGTCGTTTTCATTGACGAACTGCCTTGGATGGATACGCCAAATTCAAATTTTGTCCGAGCCTTGGACCATTTCTGGAATGGCTGGGCAACGGCGCGAAAAGATATTGTGCTGATAGTTTGTGGCAGTGCAACATCGTGGGTAATCAACAAGGTGATAATGAATTACGGCGGTCTGCACAATCGCCTGACGCGACAGATTTTTCTCCGTCCTTTTACCCTTGGCGAGTGTGAGCAATATGTGACCGCCCGCAACTTAGGTTATACGCGCAAACAGATTTTGGAGGCTTACATGGCCATTGGCGGCATCCCGTTTTACTGGAGTTTTTTGAAGAAAGGCAAAAGTCTGGCGCAAAATTTCGACAGGATGTTTTTCTCTGAAAACGGCGAGATGACGCGCGAGTTTGAAGCACTTTACGCTTCGCTTTTCCGCCATCCCGAACCGCATATTGCCGTGATTCAAGCCTTGTCAAAGAAAAAGTCGGGGATGCTTCGTGAGGAAATCCTTTCGGAAACCAAATTGAGCGACAACACGGTTTTTATCAAGGCGTTGAAAGAACTTGAGCAGTGTGGCTTCATCCGCAAGTATTCTTGCTTTGGCAAAAAGACGAAAGATGCTGTTTATCAGTTGATGGACAATTACACGCTGTTTTATTTCAAGTTCATCCAGGAAAATCAAAATGGTGATACGCACTTTTGGACTTCCTGTCAAAATACGCCTGTTTATCATGCTTGGGCTGGTCTGGCTTTTGAAAGGGTTTGCCTGCAACATTTGCCACAAATCAAGTTGGCACTTGGCTTTTCGGCTGTTATCAGCAGTGCCCATTCGTGGACTTATAAGCCTAAGGGAACCGAGGATAACGGTGCTCAAATTGATTTGCTGATTGACCGTAATGACCAGACAATCAATTTGTGCGAGATGAAATATGCTGGCGACGAGTATGTGATTGATGAAAAAGAAGACCAACGGCTGCGCCACAGGCAAGCCACATTTGTGCGCGAAAGTGGCACGAAAAAGGCCGTTCACCTCACGATGATTACGACATACGGCCTGTCGAAGGGCGGGTATTCTGATGAAATTCATAATCAGGTCACAATGTCCGATTTGTTCAAAAATGCGGATTTTTGTGACTGATTTTTGTTTTGATTAAATTGTTTATAATTAATAAAATAACTCAATTTTTCAAATTTCGATAGTGAGGAAATCTATAAAAAAATCGGAGATTTCCTCACATTCCAAGTTCGATTTAGTGGTTTGAAAGTGCTCCCAAATGGTTTTGAAAACAATTAGAATTTCCTTGGATTTTTATGTCTAATCAGAGTAAAAGAACCGCATTGCTTCAAAAAACCAACAATTTTAGAACAATTTTCCAATGCTTTTCGTATTTTTGCAGTTTTAGAAATTAACTTTAAAATTTTCATACGATGTACACAAACTTTCAGGAGTATCTGAAGAAGGAATTGGCTCAGATTGAAGCCGATGGCCTTTATAAGCACGAACGTATCATTGAAAGCGCTCAGGGCGCTGAAATCATGGTTGGTGGCAAGGTCTGCCTCAACTTCTGCGCAAACAATTACCTCGGCTTGGCCGACAATCCTGAACTGATTCAGGCTGCCAAGGAAGGCATGGATGCCCGTGGCTATGGCATGGCTTCCGTCCGTTTCATTTGCGGTTGCCAGGACCTTCACAAGAAACTCGAAGCAAAGATTGCTGAGTTCTTCGGCACTGAAGACACCATCCTTTATGCTGCTTGCTTCGATGCAAACGGCGGCGTTTTCGAACCATTGCTCGGACCAGACGATGCCATCATCTCTGATGCCTTGAATCACGCTTCCATCATCGATGGTGTCCGCCTCTGCAAGGCACAGCGTTTCCGCTATGCTAATGCTGATATGGCTGACCTCGAAAAGCAACTTCAGGATGCTCAGGGTTGCCGCTTCCGCCTCGTCGTTACCGATGGCGTGTTCTCAATGGACGGCAATGTTTGCCCACTTGACAAGATTTACGAATTGGCTCAGAAATACAACGCTATGGTCATGGTCGACGAAAGCCACTCAGCTGGTGTCGTCGGTCGCACAGGCCGTGGTGTTACCGAACACTACAACCTCCGTGGCAAGATTGAAATCCTGACCGGTACACTCGGTAAGGCATTCGGTGGCGCTATGGGTGGCTTCACAACTGGCCGTAAGGAAATCATCGACATGCTGCGTCAGCGTTCACGCCCGTACCTGTTCTCCAACTCAATGGCTCCAGGTCTGGTTGCCGCCGGTATCCGTATGTTCGAAATGATGAGCGAAACCAACGAACTGCAAGACCGTCTGCACGAAAACACTAGCTACTTCATCAGCAAGATGACGGAAGCCGGTTTCGATTGCAAACCTTCACAATCAGCTATTTGCGCTGTCATGCTCTACGACGCTCCGCTGTCACAGAAGTTTGCCGCCAAGTTGCAGGAAGAAGGCATCTTCGTCACTGGTTTCTACTATCCAGTCGTTCCAAAGGGACAGGCTCGTATCCGTGTTCAGGTCAGCGCAGCCCACACCCGCGAACATCTCGACAAGTGCATCGCTGCCTTCACAAAGATTGGCAAGGAATTAGGAATTTTGAAATAATGGAGTGCGAGGTTGCGAGGCATCGGGAATGCGAGAACTCGTGCCCGTAGCCTCGAAACCTCGTTGTCTAAAATAGTTTACAATGAAAAAGATTTTGATTGTTGGTTCCGGCGGACAGATTGGAACCGAATTGGTTAAGAAACTCCGTGGCATTTATGGCAATGAGAATGTTGTTGCCAGCGACCTCCGTCAGTTGACGGGCGAAATCGTCGAAAACGGACCATTTGAGAGAATCGACTCAACGCAAATCATGCAGATTGTTGACGTCGTGAAGAAATACAACATCGATACGATTTACAACCTCGCAGCCATCCTTTCCGCAACGGCAGAAAAGAATCCTATGCTGGGTTGGAATGTCGGCATCGGCAGTTTGGTGAATTGCCTCGAAGTGGCACGCACCTTCAACTGCGCCGTGTTCACACCTTCTTCAATTGGCGCTTTCGGTACCTCGACCCCTCGCGACAATACGCCTCAGGATACCATCCAGCGTCCTAACACCATTTACGGTGTGACGAAGGTGACTGGCGAATTGCTGAGCGATTACTATTTCACCCGCTTTGGCGTCGATACCCGTAGCGTCCGTTTCCCAGGCTTGATTTCGAACCTCACGCTGCCTGGCGGTGGCACCACCGACTACGCTGTGGAAATCTATTACGCAGCCGTCAAGGGCGAAAAGTTCATTTGCCCAATCAGCAAAGGCACCTATATGGATATGATGTATATGCCAGACGCATTGGATGCCATGGTGAACATCATGGAAGCCGATCCTACCAAACTCATTCACCGTAACTCGTTCAATGTTACCAGCATGAGCTTTGACCCTGAAATCATCTACAACGCCATCAAGAAGTACTATCCGAACTTCGAAATGGAATACAAGTTTGACCCAATCCGTCAAGCCATCGCCGATTCATGGCCGAACAAGATGGACGACAGCTGCGCCCGCAACGAATGGGGCTGGAATCCAAAGTACGACCTCGACAAGATGACCATCGACATGATTGACACCCTGAAGGTGAAACTGTTGAAGTAATTTACTTCGAAATAACGTTTAATGAGCAACCGCAAGTGGATGATTCCTTTGCGGTTGCTTTTTTATGTATCATTTTCTATCAAAAATGCTTTTTTATCTCAAATTGACTTATAAAAACGTATTTTTATGTAAGTTTGCACAAACTTTATAATAAAGTTGTTATGCATAATGATTTAAATAAAAGGCTCTAGTATAATAAAAGACTGAATTAGGCGTTAAAGACAGAAAAGCGAAGGAAATGAGCGACTACATTACAGCAGAAGAGATCGTGCGACAGGTTCGGATGATGCCGGTTCAGGAGCGTGCTCGGCTGAAAGACATC
>NZ_JBADWU010000045.1:0-52535 GCF_056203535.1 Candidatus Limimorpha sp.
ATGTTAAAACGTTAAATGGATGGTCTTCCGACTTCCGTGAAGCCATCGACTTTTCGGCTTACATCTATCACATTAGGTCAAAAAATGTATTATTCTCCCAAAAATAGTAGTTTTGCCATGCTGGTCGCGCGGACACATGGCACCTGCCGCCGACATGAAATGGGATTCTGTGGCCATGGATGAGTGTTTCTATTTCACCAATTGCTGCCCACAGGATGCCACATTCAACGATGGCAAATGACATAGCTTAGAGAAGAAGACCCGCGCCATTGCCAGGCAATATGGCCGCGTGTATGTCGTCACTGGGCCGATTATCGGTAAGAACGTAAACGGCACGATTGGCGAAAATAGGGTAGTGGTGCCCGATGCATTCTTCAAGGCTTGGTTGGTGCCGGTCAATGGGACGTATTCGGCCATCGGTTTTGTGTTGTATAATTCGCCTGAAGATCAGGATATTTCGGCCTCGGCCTGCACCATTGACGAACTTGAACTGCTGACGGGTTTCGATTTCTATCACAATCTGGACGACAAGACCGAGAAACGTGTTGAAGCCAGCATTGATTGGAAATATTGGAAAGGCGTTGGGATAGTTCCTTGATAGGAGAACATGCCATTTTTTCTTGCCAGATTTTGTTGGAAACAAAAACAATGGAAATAATATACTTTTTGACCCATAGCGGTTCATCTTATTAGCGTCCGTCAGGCAAGGACTTGCATCAGCAAGGCCACATTCGCCCGATTCGCGGTTCTTTCTCAACGTCCGGCAGGAAAGAACACTGCAATCCAATTTGTAACCACGATTGTCTTTTTCCAACCGCGAATCTCACTAATCCTCACGAATAAAACCCAGCTTTGCTGACAAAACCCCTTCGTGTAAATTCGTGCAATTCGTGGTTCATCTTATCAGCGTCCGTCAGGCAAGGACTTGTATCAGCAAGGCCACATTCGCCTGATTCGCCCGATTCGCGGTTCTTTCCTTGCGTCCGGTAGGCAAGGACACAGCAATCCGATTTGTAACCACGATTGTCTTTTTTCAACCACGAATCTCACTAATCCTCACGAATAAAAACCAGCTTTGCTGACAAAACCCCTTCGTGTAGATTCGTGAAATTCGTGGTTCTCCTTATCTGCGTCCGGAAGGTATTTGTTTTTCGGGCTCCGCGCCTCCGATGCTCTGCAGGGTAAGAATCGAGCGGTTGCGAGATTCAAAGACGGATAGAGAAAGATTTTGCGGGTTTTGTATGTTTTGGTTATAAAAAGGTCAAATTGTATATTGTTGCCTAAAAATAAGAGACGTAGCACGCTACGTCTCTACAGGTTAAACTACAAATTTGTCACAGTTTTGCAATGACTTTCAGCATCTGTTCGCCCAAGCCGATGGTGTAGCCTTGCGAAACGAAAACCACTTCATTGTTTGAGTTGGCGATGATGAATATTGGCAGCGTGGCATTGCTTAAATGCAGGTTGCTGATGATTTCATCTTGCATCTGTCGGTCGTTGATACCGTAGGTGATGTTGGATGGCAATTCGTTGAAGTTCTTTAGCTTGAATTTGCCGGAGTCTTCCTTGTTGTTGAATATGAAGAGCATTTGTAGACCGCAGTCTTCGAATTCCTTTTTGAAAGCCGAAATGTCTTGCATGGCGTGTGTGGTCGGCTCGCTGCCTTGGTCGAGGATGCCGAGGACATAGAAATTGCGGCCTGCGACTTGCAGCACGCTTTGGTTTTCATTGCTTTCGGCATTGTCGAAACGGTTTTCCGCATTGAAGTTGCCGATGATGCTCACGCCTTGGTCTGGCTCGCGCAAAATAAGGTTGATGTCGGTGGTTTCGCCTTCCTTGATAGTGAAAAATTCGCTGTGTTGCAGCACACTGCCATCGCTGAGGCGGGTGCCCGAAGTCAGGATGTAGAAACCGGCATCCAATGGTGTCGGGTGGTCGAAGGATGATAAGGTCATGCCGTCGTCAATGCCTGGGTCTTTGGCATCGTAGGCGAGAAGGTCGAAACTGCTGCCGTTGAATTTCTTGATGCTGAAATGGGTGTAGTATTTCGGGTCTTGTATGCCGTTGCTGATGCTGTAGTTGATGTTGAGGAAACCTTTTGCGTTGTCGGCGGACTTGGCAGCTTCAAAATTCACATTGTGCCATTGCGTGTCGTAATATTGCACTTGTCCCGTCACTGGGTCGATTTGTGCGGCAATGTCCAAGCTGCGTGCCATGGCTACAAAGAAAATGTCGCGTGAATGGCTGTCGGCGGCTTTGGCTTTCAAAACGCCGGTCGGGAACATCGGAATCTGGCGCACATTCAGCTCGTTCTTGATGTTGATGTTTTGTTTCACCCAATTGACAAGATTGTCAGGATTTGCCTTAAACTCTTGCTTCTCGGTTTCATTGAAATATTGTGAAAGCGTTCCTCTGTAAGGCGTAATCATTTCGTTGCTGACGCGAGGATTTAGGATGTATTGAGCGAAATGCATTCTTCTTTCAGCAATAGCAGTGCATGGTTCATCTTTTGGCATTTCGGAAGAATTGTCCAAATGGTCGATGAGCACATCTAAATTGACATCGCGAAGGTCTTTGCCAGAAATGACAAGGAGCAGGGCAGTGGCTTTGTCTTGTTGTCCTTTTTCGATGGCATAGTTCATGAAATGGCTGATGGTCTGGTGGTTGCCCCATGAATTGTTGAGGATTTCCGCCATCAAGGAATCGAAATGTTCGGCTTCGTTGGCTTGCTGTGCTTGGCAATTAGCGATATAGGCGTTGCGAATGGAATCTTCGGCGGCAAAGCGTCTTGTGTTTTCGGCTCGCATCTCATCGCTGACTTCGGGAAGGATGCTCGTAGCTACTGGCGGAACTATATCAAATTCAAAGTTTTCCGTGCAATTCGTGTCGTGGTCAAGGGTGATGGTGATTTCATCGGTTTTGCCGAAACGAATCATTTGGAAGCCGAAAATTCCGTCTTTGGCTGCGTAAGCCATCATGTCGCCCAAACCGCCTGTTATCCAAGTCTGACCGTTTTCATCGGTGTTTTTCGTGACGACGGTACAAAATTCGGCATAGTTGTAAATCTTGAACTCAACCGGAATGTTCGGCACAATTTGACCATCCTTGTCTTTCACCGTGATAGTGGCTTTTGCGGTCTCGGCATAGTTGTCAACCACGTTGATTTCGGTGTGGTTTTCGGTGCGTTCAATCACTTCTTCCGGACCGTAATAGCGGCCAAAGACGCGGGTGTGGAGCAGCAAGGCACGCGAAGCAGGCTCGTTGAACCAACCCAAGTCGAGGACAGGCTCGGGTTCGCAAGCACCGAGGAAATGCCAGTTGCCATCGACCCAGGCTTCCACCCAGGCGTGGTTGTCGTCGCAATGCGCCCAGCGTGGCGTGTAGACTTGCCGTGCCGGAATGCAAACCGTGCGCAATGCCGCCACCAATAAAGTCGATTCTTCGCCGCAGCGTCCCCAAGAGGTCTTCACGGTTGCCATCGGCGAACTGGTGCGCACGTCGCTGCCTTTGTAGTTGGCTTTTTCGTGGCACCAATGGTTCACTTCGAGAATGGCGTCGTAGAGGCTCAAGTTTTGTACGCGGGCTTTCAATTCCTCGTAATAGGTGGCGCGGAAATCGTCGAGGTTTTCGTTGTTGGTGCGCACGGGCAGCACAAAATGGTTGAATTCGCGTTCAGGAATGTCGTTTCCCCAAGGCATTTCTTCCTTCGCCTTGAAAGAAAGGTCGACATTCTCTTTGTAATAGTCGCCGGAATAATCCGTAATGTCGCCAAGCGGCATGTAAGCGTAAAGAAATTGTAAGGCTTCGCGCTCCTTTTGACTTAGTTCGGTGTCGAAAATGCTGAACAGGTCGCCTTCGGGCAGTTGCTGCATCTTGGCTTTCAAATCGTTTTCAACGTCGTTGCGTTGCTGTGCATCGCTGATGAAATGTGTTTCCTTTTGCGTGCAGGAAGCGAAAATCAGCAGAATCGAAATAAAGAAAATGATTGTTTTTTTGTTCATAATATTTATGATAGGTTAATCTGTTGTAAATCTAATGTTTAAATAAACGCTATTCAGCTTTTCAAGATTATTAAGGTCGCGAATTTACATCTTTTCAAGATTATTGCAATGAAAATGTTGGCTTTTTGGACGCAAATCTGTCATAAATCAGACATGAATCTATGCTGTTTGGGGAATTGCGGCAAGGCGTGAGTAGAATTAGAAAAGACGGTCCGAAGACCGTCTTTCCCTCTTACACGAAGCCCAACAATATGATGACATATTGTTTACTTTCTGTTCTTCTTGGCCAATGCGTAGGCTGCGCCCATGCCGATAAGCAGCAGGGCACCGCCGCCAAGTGGAGCATCCTGGTTTTCGTTTTGTCCGTGGATTGGAAGTAACGGAGTCCCAGAACCACCAAGTGTGTTCATGCTGGTTTCTGGGGTTTCGCCACGACCAAAGAGACCGCCGCCTTGTGGCTGGCCGTTGTCGCCGAAATACTGTGCTGAAGCACCGAATGTCATTCCGAGGACGATTGCGATTGTCAAAACTAATTTCTTCATTTTATTTCGTATTTATTTGTTCAACTTTAATTTATTTGGTTTCCGAGGCTGGGAGGTCTCGAGGTCTCGTGACCCCGAAGCCTCGCGTCTCGTATTCCATTTATTTAACAACAATCTTCTGTGTCATGCCGTTGAGGTTGATGATGTACAAACCAGCCTTCAGGTTCAGGGCCTTGTTGTAGCTGCCGCTGACGATTTCGGTGCTGACCACGCGGCCGAGCATATCGACGATCTGCATGGTGGCTTCGCCTTCGATGTGGTCGATGACGAGGTTGCCGTTGTTGATGTAAGCGTAGCTGTTGGCGTTGCTTCCGTTTTCTTCGACACCCGTCATGCTGAACACGAGCTTGAAGCGGTAAGCGTAGTCGCTTGTCGAAGCGTTGAAGGTGTAGCTTGGTGTGCTGAGCAGGTCGACATCGGCGCCGGTGAGGTTATCGATGAGGTGGATGTAGTGTGCATTCACGTTCTCGGTGTTGACGGTGATGGTGTAGCTGCCGTTCTTTTCGGCCTTGAAGCTGACCGGGATTTCGCCTTCGGCTTCGCTGCTGATGGCTGCAAATTCTTCGCCGTGCTTAGCCAAGCGGATGTTGGTGTGGTCAGGGTTGAGCATGAACTTGTGCAAGTCGTTGGCACCGTCGAAACGGACGATGGCGCGGTCGATGACATTGCCACGGTTCTGGCTGACGGTGAGGCTCAACAAGCTGGTTGGTGCTGGAACTGTCGTGCTGAGGGTGACGCTCAGGTCATCTTCGGCAGCTTCAACGAAGAAGCCTTCGCAAGGAGCGACGTAAGCGTTTTCGCTAAGAGTAAGTTCGGTGCCTTGAATCACATAGAATGACTTGCCGACGTAAGCGTTGCAAGCGTATGGGTTGCCGATGAGGTTGAAGCCTGGGAAGTCGATGCCATCACCAGCTCCAGCGTAGACAAGAACCACGTCGGTTGAACCAGCAGGAGTGAGTTCGCCGGCGAAACCGAGGGTGACAGTTTCGCTGTTAGCATAGAGGTAACCAGTTCCTCTTTCCACTTCGAAATTATCATCCTCTTTAGCGTTACGCCATTCAACTTCTTGAGCACCATCAAAGGTGTAGAGGTCAAAGTCATTGCTGGTAAGGTTGGTAACGGTTGTTTCATTGGTTGGGTTGGCGATGAGATAATAGTTGTCATTATCGCCAGTGTAGCCTGTGATGCTCTTTTGGAAGGTAGCCAAGACGGTTTCTTCACCAGTGTAGTAGAACTCTGCGCCATTGGCGAACACGAAGTTGGCAGTGTTTTCATTTCTGAAGAGACCGCCTTCATTCATTTCAAGTCTGCCGCTGACGGTGATTGGGCTGGCAACGATGATGTTCTTAACTGTAGCATCGGCAACTGTACCTCCAGTGAGGACTGATGTCATGTAGTAGGTGTTGGTGATGACAGATGCACTTTTCTTGTAGGCTTTGCAAGCTGAGTTTGCATTGTTTACAACTGTAATCCAATCTCCATAATCATATTTCCCGATGTACTGATAATTGTAAGTATTGTAAAACATTATACCTGAAGATTCAACCGCTGTCCATTCATCATAAGAACTATATCCCCAGCTTCCCCATTGGCCATAATAGCCCAAAAAGTTACCAGTATTATAAGATAATGTGGTTGTGCTGCTTATTTCACTTTCATAGTATTGCAGTTTCCAATTGCTTCCAGACGCTGCTAAAGTTAAAATATTTGCATTTGATGGTAAATTAGAGATTTCGTTATCCGCAATACTAACTTCATACATGTGATAATCTGTACTCCATAATCCACCCATAACATAATTATCGTACACTAATACGATTTCATCGCCAGCACTCAATTCTGTTGTGCTATTCACTTTCTTCCAAGTTTCGCCACCCTTAGCGGCAGGCACGCTTTCAGTGTAGCTGAGCACTGCATAAAGGTCATAGTTCTGTGTCGGTTGTTCCGCATTGCCTAAGACGGCTGGCTTTTCGGTGGTGTATGTGCCGATTTCAGCAACACCCCAGCCTTCGAATGACGTTCCTGCAGGAACGGCAACGTTTTGCGGACCGTCGTTGTTGACGAAACGGTCTTCCTGGCACTGCATGGTTCTGTCGAGTTGGTCATTCACATAATAATTAATGGTGTAGGATTGAAGTTGACGGAATGTAGCCGAAATAGTTACGTTGCTTGAAGGCATTGTGAAATAATAGAACCAATATTGTTGGGTCGGTTCGAAAGGATTACCTTCTTCCGGTGTAACTATAATGCTTTCGAGCGTGTAGCCTGTTTCAGGCTCTACTTCGAAATAAACAATAGCGCCAGCCAAAATGTCCTGGTATGGATTATCAAGGTAGATGGCACCGTTCACCACATCGCCGACAAAAACGCTGTAGCGCGGAAGTTCCTTGAATGTTGCGGTAACGGTGACATCGGAAGTCGGCATAGCGAACTGGTAAATGTTGCCATAGTTGTTGACTTCCACAGTTTCCTGGTTATCATTGCGTTTCACGACAAGTGAATTGACATCTTCAAAGTCGAAATAATAACCCTCGTAAGCATTGAAGTAAGAAAGGGTGACGGTTTCGCCAATTCCGACATGCGCGGTCTTGCTGACAGAGAATGAACCACTATACGTAGGTGTGATGACTTGCGAAACTGCGAAAGCTGTCTTATTGAAGGTAGCTGAAACGGTGACATTGCTTTCCGGCATAATGAATGAATACATCATATTCGTATAGGTGACGGTAGGACCTATCTCGCCGTCGGATCTTATAACGATGAATGAGTTTTCCACAAAGCTGTAGTCTTCATCAGGATTTGCGAAAAGGAAAACTTGTGTTCCGGCAGGATAGGCGGTGAGTGTGCCTTGGGTGCTCATCTGGGAGATGCTGCCGCCGACAAGTGCCATGTCGATGCTTATGTTGTAAACAGGTGAGAACACAGCCGAAACCGTGACATTGCTTTCCGGCATGATGAAGGTGCGGATGTTGGAGTTTTCAGGGTTGATAGTGACGTCTTGCTCATTTTCACCTTCGTCCAACACGTGAAGTTCTGTCAGGACGTAGCCTGTGGCAGGGCTGATGGTCAGTGTGACGGTGGTGCCGTCCAGAATGTCGCTGCTTGGGTTGGCGGTGATGTAGTCCTGAACGTCGGAGTCGATGGTTACGTCATAGCGTTCACGTTCGGTGAGGTCGACGCCAATTTCAACATTTCCTTCTGGCATTTCAAATGTGTTTCCTGGCAGTATTACACCGTCGAGTGTCCAGTAATTGAATGTGTAGCCTTCATCGAGATTGCTGTAACTGAGCGTGATTTCTGTTCCAGCAGGAGCCGCTGCGACAGGTTCACCGTTGTAGGTGGCCGAAACGCTGATGATGTCGTCATCAATTTCAGAATCGAAAGTAATGTCATACATATCAAGGGTGTTGTATGTGACAGACACGGTAACGTCGTGTTCAGGCATTTCGAAGGTGTTGCCCACAATCGGTTCTCCATCGACCCAGAATTGATCCAAGGTGTAGCCTAAATTGAAGTGAGTTGACAGAGTGACAGTGGTGCCAGCGGCAGCCTGTTCATAGTCTGCTGAGATTGTGCCGACTGCTGCATCCTCTGGCTGAGTGAGAGTGATGGCAAATTTTTCTGCACCATCTTCATAGGCAAAAGTGGTCTTTGGAAGGAATTGAATCGGACCAGTTGATTCGGAAAAATAAAAATACCGATAGTAAGCCGTGTTGGTTGATTGGTTAACACCATACCAATATGTATCAGTATAACTACCAGACTCTGTTTCATTGAATCCAATCAGCAGGTTGCCGCCATTATATTCGAAAGGTGTGGGGAAATTCACGGTTAATTTGCTGCCTGATATTGTCATTGTTTGCCCTTCAACAACATTTTCCAAGTCATCCCAATCATTAAGTCCCGAAAGCGTTGTGCCATCGACTTCACTTAAATAAACGCTCCAAGTTCCTGGAATATTCACATTCGCTTGTTGTGCATAAAATGTCATGCTCTTAATGATTCCGCCTTGCATGGATTCCAAATACTGCGCAGGAAAAATGAATTGTGATTTATAGTCACTATCAGCATAACCTCCGTAAATAGGTATCCTTGCATTCGTATTGTTTCCATCACATACGGTCAAAACCTTAGTTGCAGTTGGCATAAAGCTAACAACATCGCTCCATGCGCTTTCTTCTTCATCACTGCAATGAGCCTTAACTGCGCACTTGTATTCGGTTTCGGCGATGAGGCCAGAGAGCGTCACGCTTGTTGCGGTGAGGCCGCTTTGCAGTGTGTAGGTTGAAGAATTATTCAAATCGAAGGTAGAAGCAGCACCGCATGCGACATCGTAGCTTTCGGCAGAACCAGTCCAGCTTATGGTGGCACCTGTTGCGGTGATGTTGGAAACAGCCAAATCCTTTGGCTTCGGACAAGAACCGCTTTCAGTAATGTTTATGATTATGTTCGGACGTTCTGCAGTGTAACTATTACCAGCCGAAGGATTCATTGGATCAACATTAGTACCATCTGAGTATTGATAAATGCAAGTGTATTTAGGTGATGTTGATGTGTATTTAAAAGTAGCATATGAACTAGAATAATGCCCATAGTTGTTGTCGACAGCAATCATTAGGTTTTTGGAACTGTCATACTGGAAAGGCGTATCAAGTGTAAAGGTAACCCATCCTTGGCCAAAACTAACGGTACCTGTGTTGCAAACCAAATCTCCGTTGGTGACAGGTTCCCAATCGCTTTTATTTGAATAAGAATCGCGGTCAACACACTTCATGTAAATATTCAAATTTACTGTTGTAGAGCTGTTATTACTAACATTAAAGCTAATGGAATTGATTGTGCCGCTTGTTCCAATTTCACTTCCCAAATACAGCATTTGAGAGTATGAATAGTTGTAAAAGGCGTGGAATGGCGCATTAGAATTGGAATTCGTGCCTGTTCCAATCGGGATTTCTGTTTGTCCCCAGCTCTTAAAGCCGGCAAGCGCCAAGAGCGCCATGAGTAGAAATGTAAATTTCCGTGTCATTTTTTTTGTTTGATTTTAATTGTTTAACTTATTGATTTATTATTGTTTAAATTCGTGTTTGCCATACAAAAACCTGTGCCGAAACGGGCATAATGCGCCCAAAACGGCATAATTAACACGCAAATATAGAATTATTTAGGATAGGTTTGGAAAAAAAGTAAAAAAATTGGTAAAAAACATTTTAAACTGAACACGGATTGAACGGATTGGATTTTTTTGAACCGCAGATTACGCTGATTTTAGCTAACTACAATTTTTTCTCCCGCAGATAACGCTGATTCCCGCAGAGGTTTTTAGAACCACAGATTACACAGATTGCGCTGATTTTCAATAAACTACAGATTTTACAGATTACACAGAAATTATAAATTCGCCTTGCGCATAAATTGACAGATGGGCTGACGATAAATTGATAAAAGATACGCGCGATACGTGAAGTCAAGAAAAACCGCAGATAACGCTGATTCCCGCAGAGGATTTTCAACTACTTTAAACTGAACACGGATTGAACGGATTGGCACGGAAATGTTTTGCCCGCCAAATATCCGTCCGTAAGATCTGTGTTATCCGTGTTCTGAACATAACCGCACAAGCGGCTCCGGAAGATTCTGTAATTCCGATTAGGAAGTGGCGGACGGTAGGAAGCAAAGATTAGTGAAAGGATTTTTGTGAGATTTGTTTCCAAAAGACAAATAATTTCTACTTTTGCATTTCAAACAGCAAAAAACAGCAACGGTTATGGGACAGAAACTGCCAATCGGGATACAGAGCTTTGAGGACTTGAGGAACAAGGGATTCAAATATGTGGACAAGACTGCTATCGTTTACAAATTGGTTACCGAAGGCAAGTATTATTTCCTGTCGCGTCCGCGAAGATTCGGCAAAAGCCTGCTGCTGAACACCTTTGAGTCGTACTTCTTAGGCAAGCGCGAGCTTTTCAACGGCCTCGCCATTGCGGAACTGGAACACGACTGGACGGAATACCCTGTGCTGCACCTGGATTTGAACACCCAGAAATATGACTCGCCGGAAGCACTCAGCACACTCCTTGATGAAGAGGTTACAAAATGGGAACGCATCTACGGCAAGGATGAATCGGAATCCGCTATAGGACGCAGATTTCAAGGCATCATCCGCCGCGCCTACGAGAAGACAGGCCGTCAGGTGGTGATACTGGTCGACGAGTACGACAAGCCGATGCTTCAGGCCATCGGCAACACTGAGCTTCAGGAGGCCTACCGCGCCACGCTGAAAGGCTTTTACGGCGCCTTGAAGTCGATGGACGGCTGCATACGCTTTGCTTTTCTTACAGGTGTCACCAAGTTTGGCAAGGTGAGTGTCTTCAGCGACTTGAACAATCTGCGCGACATATCCATGCTGCCGCAATATTTCGACATCTGCGGCATCACCGAAACGGAACTTCGCGCAAATTTTGAAACGGAAGTGTCGGAACTTGCCGATGCACAGAAAATGACGGCCGAGGAAACCTACGCGGCATTGCGCGAAAACTACGACGGCTATCATTTCTGCGAGGAGGATTTGCCTGGAATCTATAACCCTTTCAGTCTACTCAATGCTTTTGCCAACCGGAGAATTGATTATTATTGGTTCGAGACGGGCACACCGACCTATCTCATGGAACTGCTCAAGCGGCATGATTATGTTCTGCCAGACTTAGAGCATGAGGAACCTGATGCCGATACGCTGAACAGCGTGGACATCGCCTCGACCAACCCGATTCCCGTCATCTACCAGAGCGGCTACCTGACCATCAAGGGCTATGACCCTGACTTTGAGCTGTACCGTCTTGGCTTTCCGAACCGTGAGGTCAAGCAGGGATTCCTGAAATACCTCATGCCCTACTATGCCAACACGGTGCAGGGCAAGTCGGGTTTCGAAATCAGCCGTTTCGTGCGCTCGCTGCGGGAGGGGGACATTGAGGGCTTCATGGAACGCATGCAGTCGGTTTTGAGTGCCTGTCCTTACGAGCTGGAGCCTCAGCAGGAACGCCATTTCCAGAGCGTGATGTTCATCCTCACCGCTTTGTGCGGTTACTACGTCGAGATTGAGGAACACACCAACAAGGGCCGCATGGACATGACCGTCAAGACGAAGGACTACATCTACATTTTTGAATTCAAGTTCAACAAGTCGGCGGAAGAGGCCTTGGCGCAGATTAATGAAAAGGGCTATGCTGAACCATTCATGAGCGACGGGCGCAGCATCGTGAAGGTGGGCGTGAACTTCAGCACGGCTTGTCGTAACATTGACAGGTGGGTTGTGGCGTGAGTTCTTGACGAACCGCAGATTACACAGATTACGCTGATTTTTAACAAACTGCAATTTATTTCTCCCGCAGATAACGCTGATTCCCGCAGAGGTTTTTTTGAACCGCAGATTACACGGATTACATTGAATTTCAATAAACTACAGATTTCCAGATTACACAGATAAATTTTTGAATGCGCCCTTCGACAAGTCCCTTCGACAAGCTCAGGGAGCGCAGGGAACAAAGCGCATCAATTTCACTGATTGGCTGGAACCAGAAAAGAAATTTACTTTAAATTTACTCTAAAATTTACTCCGAATTTAGTTCGGAGCTTGCTCCTCATGAATCAGTCGCCGCTAATGTAGAGCGGCTCTGATTTACTTTCTACCGCCTTGGCGGAACAGGCTTTTTTTGAGCCGCCTTAATTACTTTCTTTCACGTTCTGCCAGTTGGCATCGCGGTTTATGAAATCGATGCCAACGAATAAATATAGCTCTGAAACAAATACAAAGAGGCCGACCGAGAGCTGCACAATCGGCCTCGATGATAACCATTAAACTGAAACCTTAGTCTACATTGTCGTGCAGGAAGGAGTTTTCCGAACTCAAGCCGTTTTTTGAACTTGCATAGTGAGAAAGGTCGTTTCCGGCGTTGGTGCTGATGTCGATGTTGCGGCGCATGTAGGCGGGCTGGTTTTCCAGTTCTTCCAATCCTTTTGGTGTCCTGAAATTCATGCTTAAAGCTCTCATGCGTTGCTTTCTAAGCTCATCTTTGGGATCGACGGCCTTTTTCGACTCTTCTAAAGTGATGACATCCATTTTCACGGCATGTTTTGTCTCTAATTCCTCGTGTGTGATGACTCTCGAAGTGATTTCAAAGCCGTCGTTATCGTTGTCTTCTAAGAAAGGATTGTCGAAGTGTTTCACGGTTGATTTGCTTTCTTCGCCATTGAAAACCTTTGCAGGAGCTGGTGCGACTGGCTCGGTTGCAGGTTCCTTGACGGGCTGGAAAACAGGTTCGGCAGGAGTGAAATCGAAGCCTAAGTCTTCATTCAGGCTATGGACGATAGGCTTTTTCTCTTCCTGTGGCTTGATTTCCTCTTTCTTTTCGACGATTTCTGCCTTTGGCTCGACAACTTCTTGCTTGACAGGCTGTGTTTCGGCTGTTGCAATAGGTTGCTGCACCTTCGTTTCCTGCATTTGCGGCTTTTCGACTGTTTCTTGTTCTGGAATCACATTGCCGTTGAGGTCGTATCTTTTGCGTGTTGTCGGGCGTGAATCGCTATTGCTGCGCGAGGCCTGGCCGTAATAACTTGCAGAAGTGTTTTCACTTGCATCGTGATTGAAGCCTGTGGCAATCAATGTGACTACGAGGGCTTCGCCGATGCTTTCGTCGGTGCCGTTACCCCAAATCACGTCGCAGGTGTTGCCGCAGGCGTCGGTGGCTATGGCAAGGATTTCGTCCACTTCGTCGAGTGAGACTTCGTTGGTGCCCGATGTGATGTAAAGCAACACGTTCTTGGCGCCTTCAATGTCGGAATCGTTGAGCAGAGGAGAGTTGATGGCAGCCTTGATGGCTTTCTCGGCACGGCCTTCGCCTTCGGCTTTGCCTGAACCCATGATGGCTTTGCCGCTGTCGCGCATGACGGTCGTGACATCTTCAAAGTCGACGTTGACATAACCCGGCACGGTGATGATTTCGGCAATGCCTTTGGCGGCTGTGGTGAGCACGTCGTCGGCCTTGCGGAAAGCTTCGGAGAGCTTCATGTCGCCGTATTGGTCGCGCAACTTGTCGGTGCTTATGAGAATCAGGGTGTCGACGCACTTGCGCAGTTCCTCGATGCCGGCTTGGGCCTGCATTTTGCGGCGACGGCCTTCGCGTTCCATTGGCATGGTGACGATGCCGACGGTGAGAATGCCTTTTTCCTTGGCAAGTTTGGCTACTACAGGTGCAGCACCAGTGCCGGTGCCGCCGCCCATTCCTGCCGTGACGAAAAGCATCTTCGTGTTTTCGTCTAACAGTGCGTTGATTTCGTCTTTGCTGGTTTCAGCGGCTTGGCGGCCTATGTTCGGGTCGTTTCCGGCACCCAACTCGCGCTCGCCAAGGTGAACCCTATTCTGGACATTGCTTCTCATCAAAGCCTGGTGGTCGGTGTTGCAGAGTATGAAATCCACGCCTTGAATGCCTTCTTCCATCATGTGGTTGACCGCGTTGCCGCCTCCGCCACCCACACCGATGACCTTGATGTAGTTCGGTCTGTCCTGTGTTATTGGTCTAAACATTTCGTTCATGTTGTCCGTGTTTTGATCGTTTGTAAAAATTCTCTCGTAGTCTCGAACCGTTTATTTGATGTCGTCGGATGTGAATATTTTCCCGAATGTGTCAATGATTTTCGTGAAGTCGAACTTGGTGCCTTTTTTTGTTCCCTTGGTCTTCGTTTCGGGTTTAACAGGAGCAGCAACGGCAGTTTCCGTTTCCTCTGGGACGATGATTGACTTTTCGACCGGTGTCTTGCTTGCCTTTTCGTGTTCCAGCATTTCGCTCAATTCGGCACGGTTGATGCCTTCGATGACAAGGCCGATACCTGTTGAATACATCGGGCTGGCCAAATCCTTGTTCGTGTTTTCGGCAAGATGCTCGTTTGGATGGCCGATTCTGACCGGCATTCCGGTGCGGAATTCGGCGAGCATCTGAATGTGTTTCATCAAGGCGCCACCACCCGTGAGAACGATGCCGGCGATGAGTTTCTTGTCGGCATTGACCTTCTGGATTTCAACGTTGACGATTTCGAAAATCTCGTCCAAACGCGCTTGGATGATGTTGGCCAAGTTCTTGAAAGAGATTTCCTTGCCTTCTCTTCCGCGAATGCCGGGAATTGAAACCACTTCGTCTTCGCGGTTTTCGCTGGCCAAGGCTGAACCGAACTTCACTTTCACGTCTTCGGCATAATGACGGATGATGGAGCAGCCTGTGCAAATGTCGTCGGTGATGATGTTGCCGCCAAACGGAATGACAGCGGTATGGTAGATTTTCTTGTCCTTGAAAATGGCAATGTCGGTGGTGCCGCCGCCAATGTCGACGAGGGCGACGCCGGCTTCCATTTCGTCTTCTGCGAGAACGGCACGGGCCGATGCGATAGGCTCAAGAATCATGTTGTCCATTTCCAGGCCGGCGCTTTCGATGCACTTGATGATGTTCTTTGCAGCGGCTGTCTGACCGATGATGACGTGGAAATTGGCTTCAATCTTGCTGCCCAACATGCCTACCGGATTGTCGGCGATTTCGCCATCAACGTAAGTCTCCTGACGGTGAACGCCAATGATTTCCTCACCAGGTACCATGTTGATTTTATAAGTGTCCTGACGCATCTTTTCCAGCTCTTCGGCAGTGATTTCCGTTTCGCTGTTGTCGCGCATCAGTACGCCTCTGTGCTGCAGACTCTTGATGTGCTGCCCGGCAATGCCGACGTTCACGGTGTAGATGTTGACGCCCGACTGATCGGAGGCTTCTTTAACCGCTTTCTTGATGGCATCGACGGTTTCGAAGATGTTGGTTACAACGCCACGCTTCACACCTGTAGAAACGGACTTGCCGTAACCTAAGATTTCGATTTTGCCGTTTTCTGATTTTTTACCCACCATGCAGGCAACTTTGGTGGTGCCGATGTCTAAACCGACTATGATTTTACCTTCACTCATGACTTTATTTTTTTGTACACACTATTTGATTTTTAAACTTTAAATTCATTTTCTTGTAATTATTGAATTCCTCGCTGCCCAATTTATGCTTGAGAAAAATCTTCATTTTCAACAATTTGTCATCAATTTGGCAAGTGTCGCCCAAAATGACTTGCGCATTGACTTCGTTCACCGCAATTTCAAATTCCCCGGCATTATTGCGGAAAATCTGTCCGATGCACGATTCAATGAATTCGTCTTTCTTGATGGCTTGACGAATGTAGAGTGCGTCGGCAATGCCGCTGTTCTGATAGACGGAATCGGCCATTTTTACATCGGTTGGGAAGTCGAAGTTGCCGCTGGCTATCAGCACGCGGGGGGTATAGGCCTCGCAGGTCGGGAAAACTGCGCCATGCTCGGTCACATACATTGATTGGCCTGACTTGTTGAAAACCCTCAAGGCGGGTTCGTATTCCTTGGCGTTGATGTAAAGCACGCTGTCCAAGCCAATGTAGGATGCTGATTCCTCAATCCAAGGGTTGTCGTTCAAATGCCGCTCAATCTGCACCATGTCGATGTTGCCGATGGCGTTTTTTGAACTGATGTGGCAAATCCTGCCAATTTCGCAAAGCAGCGTGTCTTTGTTGACAAATTCATGTCCATTTGACCCTTCAAGGTTGATTGAAATGGATTTCAGCGGTGTCGAAAGATAGTTGGAACGGCTGAAAATGAAAAGCGTCACGATGCCTCCTGCCGTAATGATCCAGACCAAAATGCTTAAGATTTTCTTTACCATGTCTTTATTGTTTTTTCTAAAGGTTCAACAAATCTGTCGATGTTGCCAGCCCCCATTGTGACAAGGAGTTCAGGACGTTTGCTTTCGATTAGGCTCATCAGGTCTTCTCTTGGGCAGACCATTTTGGCACTCAGATTGATTTTTTCCAATAAGGCTTGCGATGTGATGCCTTCGATGGGCAGCTCGCGGGCTGGGTAGATGTCGAGTAAAATCAGTTCGTCGGCCATTGCCAGTGTGCTGGCAAACTCTTCCATGAAATCGCGTGTACGAGTGAAAAGGTGTGGTTGGAAGATGAGCGTGATTTTCCTGTCGGGGAAAGATGCCCTAATGGCCGACAAGCATGATTTTATTTCTTCGGGATGATGTGCATAATCATCTATGTAACAATGTCTTTTGTTGTTGACTCTGATGTCGAAACGGCGGCGGACACCCTTGAATGTCGACAAAGCCTTTGCAATGGCTTCACCATCAAGACCGGTTTGCCGTGCAGCGATGTAGGCTGCTGTGGCGTTCATCACGTTGTGCAGTCCCGCCATTGGAATCGTGATGCGCGTTGCCTCGTCTTTTCCATGAATGGTGAAAGTCGTGATGCCTTCGCAAGATGTGATTTTATCGGCGTAAAAATCGCAATCGTGTGAAAAACCGAAGCAGATGCCGTTTTTGCAATCGTCAACCGGCAGGCCTTCGCGATAAATCACGGCTTGTTCGGTGAGCGCGACAAAATCGCGGAAACTCTTGATCAAGTGTTCCTTGTCGCCGTAAATGTCCAAATGGTCGGCATCAATCGAATTGACGATGCTGATGTTGGGGTGCAGTTGCAGGAAGGAACGGTCGAACTCGTCTGCTTCGGCCACGAGAAGGCTGTCTTCCGTTTGTCCCAAATGTAGGTTGCTGTTGAAGTTGTTGGCGATGCCGCCAATGAAAGCTGTCGTGTCTTTGCCACATTCGCAGAGGATGTGGGCCGTCATGGCGGTTGTCGTGGTCTTGCCGTGCGTGCCAGCAATGGCGATGGTGAATTTCTCTTTCGAGATTTCGCCCAAGGCTTGGGCGCGTTTCATCATCTTCAGTCCACGACGCTTGATTTCGGCCAGTTCCTTTGATGTGCTCGGAATGGCAGGTGTATAGATGACAATATCAATGAGGGCTGGCAATAAGTTTGGGTTATCTTCATAATGGATTGCCATGCCCTCATTTTCCAATTGTTTTGTGAGAGGGGAAGGGGTGAGGTCGTAGCCGGCAATGGCGAAGCCGAGGCTGTGATAATATCTCGCCAAGGCGCTCATGCCGATGCCGCCGATGCCTAAAAAGTAAATGCTATGTTGTCCTTCGCCTGTTTTCATTTTGCTACTTGCAGTATGATGTTTACGATGTCTTCGGCGGCGTTAGGCCGAGCGAAGGTAGCGATGTTTTGTCTCATTTTTTGTTGTCTCTCGGTGTCTCTGAGCAGTTCCTGAACCTTTGAGACCAGAATCAGCTCGGTTTCGTCGTTTCTGACCATGATGGCGGCCTCGGCATCGACCAAACGTTGTGCGTTCTTGGTCTGATGGTCTTGGGCTGCGGTCGGCAACGGGACGAAAATGACGGGTTTTTGCACCAAAGCCAGTTCGGAAATCGATATGGCGCCAGCCCGCGAAATGACGATGTCGGCGGCAGTGTAGGCCAGATCCATTCTGTCGATGAAGACCGTAGGCTTCACCTTGCTTTCAAGATTATGCTGCTTGACTTCTTCGTTGGCTTTGTCGATGTATGATTTGCCAGTCTGCCAAATCAGTTGCATGTCGCTATTCTTGAAGGCTTCGATGCGGGCACTGATGCCTTTGTTGATGCCCAGGGCGCCTTGGCTGCCACCGACAAGCAGCACGATAGGCTTTTCAGGGTTCAGGCCGAAATATTGTGCGGCTTCTTCGCGTGTGCCGTCTGTTGCGATTATTGAGCGCAACGGATTGCCGGTCAGATGAATGCGGTCTTCAGGAAACCATTGGTCCATTTTTTCGTAGGCTACGCAGATGGCTTTGGCTTTCTTGCCGACATTGCGGTTGGTCTTGCCCGGGTAGGAGTTTTGTTCCTGAATGACGGTCGGAATATGGAGCCAGTTGGCGGCTTTCAAGGTCGGGCCGCTGGCGAAACCGCCGAAACCGATGACCACGTCGGGACGGAATTCCTTCAGTATGTTTCGGGCATCTTTCAGGCTCTTGATGAGTTTGAAAGGCAGACTGAAAATGGATTTGTCGAGTTGCAAACCGCTAATCCACAATCCTTTAATCGGATAGCCTGCTTTAGGCACACGATCCATTTCCATTCGGTTCAAGGCACCGATGAAAAGGATTTCGGTGTTCGGATATTCGCGTTTTAGCGCATCGGCTGTTGCTATGGCTGGAAAAATGTGTCCTCCCGTTCCGCCGCAACTAATCACAACTTTCAATTGCTCTTTCATTTGTATCAGTGTTTTCTGTTACTATTTCAGTGTTTTCGAGGTCTTGCCCTACCTTGTCATTTCCGCTTTCTTCCTCTTCGATGCTTTTGGTCACGCTCAGTATCATGCCGAGCATGAATCCGGTGGCCATGATGGAGGTTCCGCCCATGCTGATGAAAGGTAACGGCTGACCTGTGACGGGCAGCAATCCTATCGAGACGCCCATGTTAATCATGGCTTGCATGATCATCAGGAAGCAAAGTCCGAACGACATGTAGGCACCGAAAGTCATGGGGCGTTTGTTCATGATACGCATCACTCTCGTCAGTATGATGATGTAAATCAGGATGACGACGATGGCACCTAAGATTCCGTATTCTTCAACGATGATGGCGAAAATGAAATCGGAATAGGGGTGAGGCAGGAAATTGCGTTGTTCGCTCTTTCCGGGGCCTTTGCCGAAAAATGAACTTGATGCCACGGCGATTTTGGCGTAAGTCTGCTGATAATGGTGGTCGTCGAATGGGTCGAAGGCTTCTTCATCGTCTTCAAACATGGTGTTGATACGGTTAATCCAGGTCTGAACTCGTGATTGTTTCGGTGTGAATTCAAGGCTTACGGTAGCATCTTCGCTGACCAATTCGGTCAGTTCTTTTTCAGCTTTGCTGTTTGAAACGGAGGTCTTGGCGCTATCGTAGGCAATGTAGCATCCCAATAAGATGATTCCCAAACCACCGATGGCAAGAATATGCATGAATTTCACCCGACCCACAATGAGCAAAACGATACATGCGGTAAGCAATATGACTGCCGTGGAAAGGTTTTCGGTGAATATCAGTCCTGTAATAAGCAGAATCGGAATGGCGATTTTTGTGAGTACGGTTCTCAAATCGTGAATTTTGTCCTCTAAAACTACCAGCTCCCTTGCCGTGTAGGTGATAAGCGCTATTTTCGCCCATTCGCTTGGTTGAAAGGAAAAGCCGAACACATTGATGGTTCTGGAAGCCTGGTTGAGGTTGTTACCAAAAATCATGGTGTAGAGCAACAGCGGAACACACAGCCACAGCACGAATTTGAAAATCGTGGAGTAGTGCTGATAATTGATTTTATAGGCGATGAACATCATCAGGTAGCCGAGAAACAGCGTGCCTGCGTGCTTCATGAGCATTCGGCCCGTGTTGCCGTCGTAGTTGCGCACTACGAGGGCACTGGCTGCACTGTAGACCACCACCAATGAGATGATGCCCAACAGCAATGCCAGAATCCAGATGACCTTGTCGCCTTTCAATATCTTATTGATACCGTTCATCTTTAATGTGCTTTACACTGTTTCTGAATTGATTGCCTCTGTCCTCGAAAGTCTCGTTTTGTTTTGAAGACTTGCTGGCTGGCGAAAACACCACGATGTTGTCTTCTTCCGCCACGATGGAAGCGATTCTGACGGCTTCGTCCATGTCCTTTGCATCGTAGATTTCGTGAACAGAACTTTCAAAGGCGTTTCTTAGCTGGCTGTTGCCATCGCCTAAGCAAATCAAGGTCTTGACGTTCTGTTTGGCCATAGGCAGCAAGTCGTTGTAATCTACGGCTTTGTCGCTTCCGCAGGCAATCCACACGATAGGTTTCAAGGTGCTTTCAAAAGTAAACCAGGTTGCATTTACGTTTTCGGCCTTGGCATCATCGAAATACATCACTTCGTCAATCGTGGTCACGTATTCCTTGCGGTGTCCGAGGGTGCCGTAGTCGCTGAGGCTTTGCTTGATGCTTTCCTTTCGGATTTGGAGCACTTTCGAACTGATGGCGGCTGCCATGTTTTCGGCGCGTTTGGTGCGCGAGTTGCTTAATTCTTCAAAGTAAGTCATAATTCCTAAATCTTTAATATTGTTTGTAATTATCTGATTTTCAATGTTAATAAGGTGAGTGCAGCTAACAGGATGGTCACAATCCAGAAACGGATGGTGATTTTCACTTCGTGTTGCTTCATGCCGTCGCCTTGGAAGGTTACGGTGCTGTTTGGCCAGACTTTCTTGAACTCTTCCATCGAGGTGCGGAAACTGTCGTGCATAGGTGCTTTCTTCCAGATTCTGTGTTTCTTGCCGCGCTTCAGGAAAAGTTTCACATCGAGGTCGGAAAGGACTTCGAGCAACCACACGCCGCACAGAATAGGCAGCAGCAGTTCCTTGTGTATGATGAGTGCCGTGACGGCAATGATGCCGCCTATGGTCAGACTGCCGGTGTCGCCCATGAAGATTTGGGCCGGGAAGGAGTTGTACCAAAGGTAACCGATTAAGGCTCCGACAAATGCGGCCAAAAACACGACGATTTCTTCACTGCCCGGAATGAACATCAAATCGAGGTGGCTGGCCAGAACCGCATGGCTCGAAACGTAGGCGAAGATGAGTAAAGTCAAACCAATGATGGCCGAATTGCCTGCTGCCATGCCATCCATGCCGTCGTTGAGGTTGGAACCGTTTGAAACGGCAGCCACGATGAAAACGGTGAGTATGACGAAGAAAATCCAGCCACAAATGTATTTAGCCCTCGGCCCCATGAAACTGAACAAATCTGCGTAGTTCAGGTCATGATTTTTGAAGAAAGGTATCGTGGTGCGGGTCGATTTCACATCGGGTGTCTTGATGACGACTTCCTTGTTGTTTTCAATCTTCACATCCACTTTTTCGTTGATTGTGACGGCTGGACTGAAACGCAAGGTGAGTCCGACGATAAGGCCCAACAGAATCTGAAAACTTATTTTCGTGATGGGCTTGATGCCGTCTTTTCTCTTTTTGAAGGTCTTGATGTAGTCGTCGGCAAATCCTACGCTACCCAAAATGAGTGTCGTGATGACCATGAGAATCAGGTAAATGTTGTGCAGTTTTCCGATGAGAAGACAAGGAATCAGGATGGCGGCAATGATAATGACACCGCCCATGGTCGGAACACCTTTTTTCTGCGTGTTGTACGGGTCGGTCTTTTCATCGCGTTGTGTTTCAACTATGTTCTTGCTTTTCAGCCAGTTGATAAAACGCTTGCCAAACCAAATGGAGATAATCAGGGCCAAAATGGCGGCCACGACTGCTCTGAACGTGACGTAGGTGAACATTCCTGCGCCCGGAAAACTCTTTTTCTCCAAATATTGAAACAGATAGTACAGCATGTCTTATTTTTCCTTTAATGCTTCCGACAATTCTTCCTTGTCATCAAAATGATTCTTTACTCCGTTGATTTCCTGATAGTTTTCGTGCCCTTTGCCTGCCAAAAGGATAATGTCGCCTTTGTTGGCCAAAGCCACGGCGGTGCGAATGGCCTCGCGGCGGTTAGTGATGCTCAGCACATGGCGCTTGGCTTCCTCGTCGAGACCTTCTTTCATCTGGCGGATGATTTCGTCGGGGTCTTCGTTGCGCGGATTGTCGCTGGTCAGGATGACCTTGTCGCTCATCTTGGCGGCCACGGCTGCCATTTCCGGACGCTTGGACGTGTCGCGGTTGCCGCCACAGCCCACTACCGTGATAAGGGTTTCCTTGTGGCAACGCACATCGTTGATGGTCTTCAGGACGTTTTCCAATGCGTCAGGGGTGTGGGCGTAATCGACTATGCCGACAATGCCGCAATCGGAATGTACCATGTCGAAACGGCCATTGGCACCCTTCAGCTTGCTGATTTCGACTAATAATTCATTTTTGTCGAAGCCTAACGAAATGGCGGCACCGTAAATGGCGAGCAGGTTGCTGGCATTGAATCCGCCGACAAGTTGCGTGAACATTTCCGTGCCGTTCACCTTAATCATCATGCCGTCGAAATGGCTTTCCAGAACCACACCTTTGAAATCGGCATCGTGCTTCAGCGCGTATGTAAGGCGTTTTGCCTTTGTGTTTTGCAGCATGACGGCTCCGTTCTTGTCGTCTAAATTGGTGAGTGCAAAGGCATTGGCCGGCAGGTTGTCGAAGAATTTCTTCTTGGCATTGCGGTAGTTGGCCATGGTCTTGTGATAGTCCAAATGGTCGTGGGTCAGGTTGGTGAAAATGCCGCCGGCAAACTCAAGGCCTGCAATGCGGTCTTGGTCGACGCTATGCGAACTGACTTCCATAAAAGCGTATTCGCAGCCTTTGTCAACCATTTTCTTGAGCAGCGCATTCAGTTCAATCGGGTCGGGAGTGGTGTGCGTGGATGGAATGACTTCATGATCAACGATGTTTTCGATGGTCGAAAGCAAGCCGCACACATAACCGGCATCGGTGAAAAGACGGTATAATAAGGTGGCGATGGTGGTTTTGCCGTTGGTGCCCGTAACGCCAGTGAGTTTCAGTCTCTTCGATGGATTGTCAAAGAAATTGGAGGCGCTCATGCCCAAAACGTAGGCCGAGTTGTCAACCTTGATATAAGTCACTGCATCGTTGAGGGTTGCAGGCAATTGCTCGCAAACGATGGCGATGGCGCCTTTTTCAATGGCCTTGTCAATGTAGTTGTGGCCATTGACTTGCGTCCCCCTGACGGCAAAGAATAAGGTGCCGTTTTCGACTGTGCGCGAATCGAATGAAATCTTGCTGATGTCGAGGTCTTTGTTCCCGACAATCTCAAGCAAATTGCAGTTTACTAATATCTCTTTGACTTTCATTTTCTTGCTAATTTAAGTTCCATGCTTTGGCTTCCTCTGAGCGTGTCGCCGGGGTGCAGCGATTGTTCGCTCACGATGCCTTCGCCTGTAAATGTGGCCTTAATGCCGTGATTTTCCAAGAGGTAGATGGCATCGGTGATGTTCATGCCGATGACGTTTGGAACGGTGTTGTATTTCAGGTCAACGGCATCGATGCGGGCCGAACCGTCAATCGTCCTGTTGATAGTGACCCATTCCTTGCCGTCGGTATTGTAATCGGTGAATTGCTCATTCATGCCGCTGAGGAAACAGCTTGCTTCCGAGCTGTGCATGAGTCTCGGCTGTTCATTGATTTCGGTCTTGTAAGTTGCTGAAGCAGAATCTTCTTCAATGCCAAGACGCATGGCGTAAACCTTTTCTGCGATTTCCCTGAAACCAGGCGCGGAAACGCCACCTGCTGCCCAGAACTGACCATGGGCACGGCTGACGACGATGATGCAGGTGTATTTCGGCTTGTCGGCAGGGAAATAGCCTACAAACGTGGTGTTGTATTCTCGCCTGCCTGTCTGCGGGTCGCGGTAGCTGTAGCCTAAATGAGGGTGGCAGTATTGCGCTGTTCCGGTCTTGCCGGCCATCAGCACGTTGCTGTCTTTCAACTGGCGCTTGGCGGTGCCTCTTTGCACGACGCCTTCCAACATGCATTGCAACATTTTTACGTTTTCAGGCGGACAAATCTGTTCGTTGAGGACAACGGGATCGAATTTTTCGATGGTCTGGTTGCCGTGGCGGATCTCACTCACAAACTGTGGTTTCATCATCTTGCCGTTGTTGGCGATGGCGTTGTAAAGCGTGATGATTTGCATCGGTGTAACGTTCACTTCGTAACCGATTGACATCCATGGCAATGAGACGTTTGACCAAAGCTTGTTGCCTTTTCTGTCCGTATCGGTCGGGTGCTTGATGATCGGTTGCGCTTCACCGGCCAATCCTGTTCCTGGCTTTTTGTTCAGGCCTAAGGCATAAAGTCCGTCGACATATTTTTCAGGATGGGCCATGAAATGCTTGGTAATCAGCACGGCGGTGCCTTTGTTGGACGACTGCTCGATGATTTCGGCAACCGTTGCGCGACCGTCTTTTGAAAAAGAGTGGTCGTCGCGCATGACACGCTTCGAAAACACAATCGGACCCGTTCCGATATTGACGATGTCGGTCAGTTTGGTGTTCGGGTATTGGTTGAAAAGCACGGTCATGGAAGCGATTTTGAAAACAGAACCCGGCTCGTAACGCTCGGCCAAGGCGAAATTGTACGATTCCTCGTATTGTCCGTTCTTGTGGTTCAGCTTGAGGTTGGCGCAGGCCCTGATGTAACCGGTCTCGACATCCATGAGAATGGCGCAGCCTTGCTCGGCCTTGTTGGTCACCATGGTGTTGTTGAGGGCGCTTTCCACAATGTCCTGAAGGTTGACATCAAAAGTCGTCACGACATCGTTGCCGTTTTTGGCATCGGTGTCGTCATCGGAATCGACGGGAATCCAGTTGTTGTGGTGAAGGCGTCTAACGAGTTGCCGGCCGTTCTGCCCTTTTAGATAATCGTTGTAAGCGCCTTCCAAACCGACGTAAAGGTTCTCGGTTTCATTGACATAGCCAATGATGCGGCCTGCCAGTTCGTTGTAAGGTCTCACGCGACGTACTTTCTTTTCGGCAACGATTCCGCCACGGTTTTGGCCTTTGCTGAAAATGGGGAACTGCTGCATGGCGCGGTACTGCTCAAGCGAAATGCCTTTGACAACAGGATGATACCTTTTGCCTTCGGCTTTTGCCGTGCTGAGCGATTCTTTCCATTGCTTGGCCGTCTTTTGGGGAAATGCTCCTGCCATCACTGCGCTGAGGCTGTCGATGTTGTTTCTGAACAATTCCAAGTCGACGACACTGGCGTCAAAATAGATGTCGAAAACTGGCACCGAGGTAGCCATCAGTCTGCCGTCGTAGGAAAGGATGTTTCCTCTTGAGGCTTCCAATTCCCTGACGCGGTACTCCTTTTTCTCTGCCAAATCGATAAGTTCCTTGCTGTCTTTTGTCTGGACAATAACGATTTTCACGATGATGGCAATGGCGAACAGGAGTACCCCCGCATACATCAGGTAGGATCTCCTTAAACTTTCTGTTCTTGGTTCGGAACTCATAATCTTTATATTGTTTAATTGTTTGTTTTTCTGCGTTTTATTCCATAGTGATTCTCTTTAGCGGCTCAGTGGTTTCCTTGATGCCGTAGGGTGCAAGCCGAGTTGCCAACACCGATTGCTTCGAGTTTTGCATGATGGCCGACTTGAGTTGTATGTATTCAACCTGAAGGTCGTTCAGTTCCTTGGCGTTTTTCGCAATTTCGCGGGTGCGTTCTTCGGCGAGGTAGGTGTTGGTGATGAGCACCATGAGTAAAACTCCTACGTAGAACATGAAGGCGAAAAGTTCCGAGAATGTCTTCTTCGTCAGGAAACTTCCGTTCAGCACGTCTTTGAAACCACCGTTTTTCTTGTTGTTTTTCTCCATAATCATTTCCTTTCTGCAATTCTGAGTTTCGCGCTTCTGGCACGGCTGTTGGCGGCAATTTCGTCGTCGCTCGGAACGATTGGTTTGCGCGTTATTAATTTATAAGGTGTAAGCAGGTTGCCGAAAAAGTCTTTTTCTTCCTTGCCTTCGGCGTTGCCGGTCTTGAAGAAATTCTTCACCAAACGGTCTTCCAGCGAATGGTACGACATGATGACGATGCGGCCTCCGGGCTTTACCATGTCGGCGCATTGACTGAGGAATTGCGTGAGGGCTTCCAGTTCCTGGTTGACCTCAATGCGCAAGGCCTGGAAAATCTGCGCCAGTACTTTGTTCTCCTTGCCTCTCGGCAGGCGCTTCTCGACGGCAGCTTTCAGCTGGCTTGTGGTCTCGATGGGTTCGGCATTGCGTGCCATAATGATGTCGTTGGCAATGAGATGGGCATTTTGCAACTCGCCGTAAAGGCTGAACAGACGGGTCAATGTGGCGGCATCGTAGGTGTTGACCACTACGGCTGCATCCGTCGGGTTGGTCTGGCTCATGCGCATGTCTAAGCGGCCTTCGAAACGGGTTGAGAAGCCTTTCTCGGGTGTGTCGAACTGATGGGACGAAACACCTAAATCGGCCAAAATTCCATCAACGGGACCTCCGTTGTAGAGTTGCAGGAAATTCTTGCAATAGCGGAAGTTCTGCGGAATGAAGGTGAAACGCGGGTCGTCGAAAGCGTTCTTGGCGGCATCTTCGTCTTGGTCGAAAGCGTAAAGATGACCATCTTCAAGGCGCTCCAAAATGGCACGCGAATGACCGCCGCCGCCAAAGGTGACGTCAGCGTAAGCACCATGAGGGTTGAGGTTCATGCCCTCGATGCACTCGTTCAACATGACTGGATTGTGATACATCGTGAGGCCCTCCTTTATTTAATAAGTGTATTGATAATGTCTTTATATTTCTTCTTGTCGGCATTGCCGATGGTGTTGCCGTATTCTTCCTTATCCCAAATCACCATCTTGTTGATTTCCGTAGTCAGGACGACATCTTTCTTCAGGATTTCGAGATCCATAAGTTCCTTTGGGATTTGAATACGGCCGTTTGCATCGAGTTTTACAGGTTTGGCGCCGTTGTTGAATATCATGAACGCTATAAGCTGGTCTTCATCGGAATGATCGATTCTGGAATTGATCTTGTCTAACAATTCGTTCCAGCCTTTTTTTGTGTAGAATTCAATGCATCTCTTGGTATCTGTCTCTCTGGGACGCAACACAAAACCTTCGTCGGCCAAATCGCCTAACTGTTCCTTGAAATCGGCAGGAACCATCAGGCGGCCTTTGGCGTCGAGTTTGCAGTTATAACATCCTATCAGATATCCCATTTTTCTTTTTTGTTTTTCAGGTGGCGAAAATAATACATTTTTTCCCACTGAGCTACACTTCTACCCACTTTTTATTCAACGAAAGGGCTGAAGTTATCAACAGTCATTGTGAATTTATTGATATATAAGTAGATGAAAAAAACGGCTTGCGTGTTGGTTGGGAGACATCGAAGTTACGGGAATGCGAGAATACGAGACCGCTTGCCCCCGTAGCCTGCGGTTTCGAACTTCCATGTCCATCTGTTATGTAAGTATGTGATTAAAATAGTTTACATATTGAAGTTGTAACACATATAAACATTAGCAATTGTTTTCTTGAAGAACGCAAATTGCCACAAATTCTCAATAAATATATTAGAATTTGGCTGATATACAACTAATTACGATTATTAATAATTTATGATTCATTTACGAAAATTTGCGTTTA
This sequence comes from Candidatus Limimorpha sp., assembly GCF_056203535.1. Lineage (NCBI taxonomy): Bacteria > Pseudomonadati > Bacteroidota > Bacteroidia > Bacteroidales > Candidatus Limimorpha > Candidatus Limimorpha sp. The sequence goes on from NZ_JBADWU010000045.1 coordinate 27,656, forward strand.
GCGAAGCGAAAAAAACAGCTATTATCGTTACAGGTTATTATTTAATTCTCACTAAATCGAAATGCTTTTCTGGCTTTTTTCCTATTTTTGTGGGCAGAATTTGTAGCGTTTTTGTTATGAAAACCGTACAGGAAAAGGTTTTAGACTTGCATAAGGTTCTTTCGGCAAAGGTGCCGAGACTGATGAAACACATGCCGGACTGTCTTTTTAAGAAGATTCAGCAGCTGATGCATGAAGATGAACTGAATCGTATCATGCTGAAATACAAATGTCTGGAAGGTGTCCGTTTCCTTACAGCCGTCATCAAGGATTTTCATGTGAAGTTAGTGCTGAAAGGCACAGAGCACCTAATGGGAGACCGCCGCATTGTGGTCGCTTCAAATCATCCGATGGGTGGCTTCGATGGCATGGCGTTGATTCAGACGGTCGGAAGCATCCGGGGAAAAGTGCTTGCTCCTGTCAACGATTTCCTGACTTACGTTCCGAATTTGCGTTCGGTTTTCATCCCTGTCAACAAGATAGGAACCGCCTTGGCAAACAGACGCGATAACATGCGCTTGCTCAAAGAGGCTTTCGCAGGCGACAGCACGGTCTGCTATTTTCCGTTTGGGCTTTGCTCGCGTATGACGAAAGATGGGAAAATCATGGATTTGGAATGGAAAAAGACTTTTGTCACCAAGGCAAGGGCTTCTTCCCGCGACATAGTTCCCGTGCATATCGATGGACAGAACTCAAGCTTTTTTTATCATTTGGCGTGTTTGCGTAAGTTTTTGGGAATCAAGGCCAATATTGAAGCGGCTTTTCTTATCGATGAGTTTTTCAAGCAGCGTAACCACACTTTGACCATCATCTTCGGCAAGCCGATTCCGTATCAGACTTTCGACAACCGTTTCACTGATGTGCAATGGGCCGAAAAACTCCGTCGGTTTTCCTATCAATTGCCGAATGATTCCGAGCAGACTTTTGACCCGCAAAAAGACTACGAATTATGACTCAGAAATTAAAAATACGATAAATTCAAGTTATTCAAATGATTATCAAGAAATCCTATTTTTTGTGTAGTAACACCAAAATCGACAAGTTGCCCAAGGACAACATGCCTGAATATGCTTTCATAGGCCGTTCCAACGTGGGTAAGTCTTCCTTAATTAATATGCTGGTGCAGCGCAAGGACTTGGCGAAGACTTCGTCGAAGCCAGGCAAAACCATAACAATCAATCATTTCGTGGTGAACGATGAGTGGTATCTGGTCGACTTGCCGGGTTATGGCTTTGCGCAGCAGTCGAAGAAAATGCGCGACGATTGGCGCGTCATGCTGAACAATTACATTTCACGTCGCCGCAACCTGATGACGACTTTTGTCTTGGTCGACTCGCGCATCGAACCGCAAAACAGCGACATCGGTTTCATGGAATGGTTGGGCGAAAACCAAGTGCCTTTTGTAATCGTTTTCACAAAGACCGACAAGCTCTCGAAAGCGGAACTGGGCACCAATGTCGAGGCTTACAAGAAACGCCTTTTGGAAGACTGGGAGGAGCTGCCGCCCATTTTCATTACTTCGTCGGAAAAGAAAGTCGGGCGTGACGAAATTCTCGATTACATCGAGCAGCAAAATGCTGAACTGGAGAAATATAAGAAAACAAATGGATTAAAATAATACATTAAAAATCAAATCATTATGGGTATCTTACTTTCAATTTTAATTGGAGCTTTGGCTGGCTGGTTGGCTGGCAAAATCATGAATGTCGGCATGGGCCTTTTGATTGAAATTCTTGTCGGTATTGCTGGCGGTGCCATTGGCGGCTGGCTTTTCGGCTTGATTGGATTGCATTCTACGGGTGGCTTTATCGGACAGCTGGTCGTTGCCGTTGTCGGTGCAGTCGTCTTGCTTTGGGTGGTTTCCAAAATCAAGAAGAACTGAGATTTGCTCACTCAATGAAAAACAGGCTGACTTTTGATTTGGTCAGCCTGTTTTGTTTGATGGTGTGAGTTCTTAAATTGCCCCTCTGTCGAGAAGCGTTACGATGGTTTCAATCTTGTCGTCTTCATCATTCAGTTTCGGGTTGTATTCCGTTTTCAGATTGTAGCCCCAAAGCCTTGCGAAACCTTGGTAGAACAAAGCCCTGACTTTACCTCTCAGCTCTTGCACAACCTTGTAAGATGTGTCGCCGGTTTCGCGGTCAATCAGGCGGATGAGAATGGCTCCTTGCGATATGGTGAGGTCCTTGAGTTCATCGGTGTATTGGTCAGTGATTTCCTTTTCGGCTTGTTTCATCAGTTGCCGGCGTTCACGGTCGTTGCGGGCAGCCAAAAGTAAGGTGTCGTAGCCCAAAAGTTTTTCTTTTGCGAGCTTGGCATAAGGGTAGGCTTTCCTGACGTTTCTCACCAAGCGGCGGCCAGAGGCAGTCTCTGTGATTTCGTAATAATGATTCATCAAGTTGATGTCGACTTCGGGCAATTTGACAATTAATGTAGTGTCGCCGTTTTCCTCGATTCGGCCATAAACCACATTCACTTTGCTCTGGTCGATTGAAAAATCAATGGTGCTTGGTTTCGCAGGCGTTTTTTCCACTGGTTTGATGGCGATTCTCCTGACCTTGACAGGATTATTGCTTGCCAATTGTGCGGAAACATTCAGACCGAACAATGTAAGAACAAATATGAAAGCAAGCTTCTTCATCTCGATTTGAATTTGAAACATGATTCCATTCGCAAATATTGTGCCAAAATGACCTTGAAGATGCCAAACTTCACTTAGCCTCGTATAAGTAATGATAAAATAATAAGTTGTAACGAATCTGAAAATATGGTTTTCCTTATAACGCAAATTGCCACAAAATCGTAGATTCTACGTAGTCAAATAGCCATAAATTTATGTTAATTAAACTGATAGATAGACAATTATAATTCTTGATGATTTATGATTCATTTATGATAATTTGCGTTTAGCGAAGCGAAAAAACAGCTATTATCGTCTTAATTATTGCTGTCCGCTAAAAATTGAGAGGAAGTCTGTAAGTGCATAAATCACAATGAATTATTGTCATTTGTTAAAAAGGAGGCTTACTTTTTGGCGACTTCATAATCACCACAATTTCAAGAGAAAAGCACTGCGACCGAAGTGTTGAAAGTTAGACTGGGGTGGGTGGGCTGGTCGTGCAGGACGACGGGGCAGTGCCCGCCCAAAAGTCTGCCTAAGGACTTGATTTTCATATATCTGCGTTTATGACATGATGTTTGAAATTCAAGTTCATAGGCCGGCGTGCGCTGGGCTGATTGTCCTGCCCTTGACTTTTTGTTGCTTTTGTGTCAAGGCAAAAGCAGGCGATAATTGTTAATGGCGTTATTTGTCCTGTTTGTGTAAATACTTGTAAATGATGTGCCTATGTTGTTGTCCTATAGCAAAGAAAAGTCAGTCATATATTATACAGCAGCCATAAATTATCGTATTTTATTGAAATTTAAATGATTAAAGATTTTTATCCAATTTTCGGCGGACAGCAATAAAAAATTCTTCCGTTTGTGCTTCTTGTATTAATCTTTTCCCTAATTTTATGGCATTGAAAGATCAAGTCCGATTTGCCCTATGACTGTTTGCTGCGGAATATCCGAAACATCACATAACACGCTGAATATCAGCCGTTTAGTACTTTACGGGGGGTACTGATACACAATGCTTTACGGAATGCCGTAGTTTTTTCCAATTATCTTACCTAGCGAAGCCGTGCGCCTTGGCGTGCGGCTTTGCCGCGTTCGGGCCGCTCACTGAGCTTGTCGAAGTGGCGGATTCAAGGATTCAAGGATTCAAAGATTCAAGGATTCAAAGATTCAAAGATTTAAAGATTTAAAGATTCAAGATTCAAAGATTCAAAGATTCAAAGATTCAAAATTCAAAGATTTAAAGATTTAAGGATTCGACATTCAATGATTTCACCAAGACGGACAAAACTTTTTCCGACGGTTGTAGCGGGAGCCGCAACTGCGGCCTTCCGCCAGAAATGCGCGGCTGCGCACTTGTGGCGTCGGGAACAGTGCTTTGTGGGTCCTGCAAGTTTTGGCCCGAAATCCCAAAGCGTCCAACTGATAAACGAACGAACTGCAGTTCAACAATAATTAACCTAATCATTAACAAATTCATTAAAATTAAAACTTACAAGATGAAGCAACAGCAGAAAATCGCCCTCAAAGGGCAGGAGTACGCATCTCCGCGGACGGAGAGCGTGGAAGTCAGGAACCAAGGAGTGCTTTGCAGCTCGGCAGCCGGCAACGGTGGCGGCGGCCGTGGCTCGTTCGGCATTGGCGTAGGCAAAGGCGGCCTTTCGTAAGTCACTGACAGCAAATCACTTATTAATTAACCAAACACATTAGTAACTATGAAAAAGATTTCATTACTATTAGCGGCACTGGCACTGGTGCTCGGAACTTCACAGTGCAGCAAGGAAAACGAACCCATGAAGGATGGCGGGAGGCAGCACATCGTGCTGAACGCATCGTTCGATGACGGCAACTCGAAGATTGCCGATGACAATAACGGCGGCCTCAAGTGGTCTGTAGATGACCAAATTGACGTGTTCCAGAATAATGCGAAAATCGGCTTTTTGAAATGCACGGATGCCGACAATGGCGTTTTTTCAGGAGACATAGACCTGACCACAGATGACCTGACCTTCACATACGGTAAGGAAATCGGTGATGGCTATTACATGGAGCAGTCAGGTGAACTGGGAGATGTGATTTATCTTACGGCATCTGCGCCATACAACGCCAAAGGCGACTATGATGTGACGATGACCATGCCCCACGCCGTGCTGAAGCTCGACCTGAGCGGATTTGCCGGCAGTGGAAACGTGACCATTTCAGATGGCACGAATACTGCATCGGTGGCAGGTGTTACCGCAGCTTCAACGGCAGTGTATGTGGCCGTGCCGGCAGACGGAAGCGAGAAGACCTACACCTTCAGCGGCAGCGATTGGGGAGCTTTGAAGATCTGGACACTTAACCCCAACACGTTCTACACGAAAGAAGGTGATCCGGCAGGCGAAGCGATTAAGATTGAGAAATACGTCGACCTCGGCCTTCCGAGCGGTCTGAAGTGGGCCACCTGCAATCTGGGCGCGACGTACGGAACGACCGATGCGAGCTGGTACGGCGACTACTACGCCTGGGGCGAAACGGAACCATACTACAGCAGCCAGGATCCCCTGACATGGAAAGATGGTAAATCGGGAGGTTATTGTTGGCAGAGCTATTGTGGAAATAGTGGCTTCGTTGAATGGAGTCCTGCACCTTATGACGGCAACGAAATCCTTACGAGCGGTTACGATGCTGCCGCCGCCAACTGGGGCGATGGCTGGCGCATGCCGACGCAAGCGGAATGGCAGGAACTGTGTGCCAAAACGGAGAGCACATGGACAACCCTGAACGGGGTGAACGGTCGGCTGTTCAGAGGCACAACGGAGGGTTACACCGATGTCGCGTTGTTTCTGCCTGCTGTGGGCTACCGCTCTGGTACTTCCCTCCTCGATGCGGGTTCCCGCGGCGACTACTGGTCGAGTTCTCTCTACTCGGGCAATCCCCAACACGCGTACCTCATGAGCTTCGGTTCGGACGACGTCGGTCCGCAGTGCTACCACTATCGGTACGCTGGGTTTACAGTGCGCCCGGTTCGCTAGTTCTCAGGATTTAGCTTTGCCTTGTTAAGGAGCGAGGCAGGGCAGGTGGGGAGGTGGGGCACCGCCAGCAAGGGCGCCACAAGCGCCCTCAGCGGCGGCATCCTGCACGAGAACAAAACGAAAACGGGAAGCTTCACTTCTTTATGGGAGTGGGGCTTTCCTTTTTTTGAGGACGTAAATTTATCACAAATAGTTGCTTTCGGGCTTGACAAAGGAAATGGAAAACGCAAAAAAGGATGATTATTGAATAATCATGTCTGCTGCTGCCAATCAGTCGCCTGCATGGAGCTTGGCGATGCCTGATTTGTTGAGTTTCTGCTCGGCGTATGCGCGGGTGACGACCAATTCCTTTTTGCCAATGTCGGATGGCATTTCAAACATGGCGTCGCTCAGAATGGCTTCCATGATGGAGCGCAATCCACGGGCACCGACCTTGAATTCCACAGCTTTCTCCACAACGAAATCCAATGCTTCATCTTGAATGATGAGGTTGATGCCGTCCATCTTGAAGAGTTTCTGGAACTGTTTCACGATGGCGTTCTTTGGCTCGGTCAGGATGCGCTTCAAGGCGGCTTCGTCAAGTGGATTGAGGTGTGTGATGATAGGCAGACGGCCCACGATTTCCGGAATGAGACCGAATTTCTTGAGGTCGGCAGGGGCAAGGTATTGCAGCATGTTGCTCTTGTCGAGGACTTCGGACGAGTCGCTGCTGTAGCCAATCACGTTGGAGCGTTTTCTCGAGGCAATGATGCGCTCGATGCCGTCGAAAGCGCCACCTGCAATGAAAAGAATGTCCTTCGTGTTGACAGGAATCATCTTCTGTTCCGGGTGCTTTCTGCCGCCTTGTGGCGGGACGTTCGAAACGGTGCCTTCCAGAAGTTTCAGCAAGGCCTGCTGAACGCCTTCGCCCGACACGTCGCGCGTGATGCTCGGATTGTCGCTCTTGCGGGCAATCTTGTCAATTTCATCAATGAAGACGATGCCGCGTTCGGCAGCAGCCACATCGTAATCGGCGGCTTGCAGCAACTTGACGAGAATGTTTTCCACATCTTCGCCCACATAGCCGGCTTCGGTCAGCACGGTGGCATCGGCAATGGCAAAAGGCACGTTGAGCATCTTGGCGATGGTACGAGCCAAAAGGGTCTTGCCTGTGCCGGTCTCGCCGACGAGAATCATGTTCGATTTCTCGATTTCAACCTCGTCGTTGTCGACTTTCTGACTGATGCGCTTGTAGTGGTTGTAAACGGCAACGGCCAAGGTGCGCTTGGCATCATCTTGCCCGATGACATATTGGTCAAGGAATTTCTTGATTTCCAGAGGCTTCTTCAATGAAAATCCAGACAAGGGATTGCCCTTGCCTGAATTTCCAAATTGTTCCTTAACGATGAGATAAGCCTGTTCTGCGCATTTTTCGCAAATCTTGCCATCGACTCCTTCAATGAGGAGCTTTACCTCGCTGGCTTTTTTGCCGCAAAATGAGCATACGCCTACTTTCTTAGTCGCCATGCTTATTTCTTTATGAGGACTTCGTCAATCATACCGTATTCCTTGGCTTCGGCGGCGGTCATCCAGTGGTCGCGGTCGGAGTCAGCCCAAACCTTGTCGTAAGGTTGGCCTGAGTGGTTGGAAATGATTTCGTATAGTTCCTTCTTGAGTTTCTGAATTTCGCGAGCTGTGATTTCAATCTCAGTGGCCTGACCTTCCACACCGCCCATTGGCTGGTGGATCATGACGCGTGAGTGAACCAATGCGGAACGCTTTTTAGGAGCGCCTGCGCAAAGCAGAACAGCTGCCATCGATGCGGCCATGCCGGTGCAGATGGTGGCGACATCAGGCTGAATGAACTGCATGGTGTCGTAGATGCCCAAACCTGCGTAAACGCTGCCGCCAGGTGAGTTCAGGTAAATCTGAATGTCGCGCTTCGGGTCGGTCGATTCGAGGAAGAGCAACTGGGCTTGGATGATGTTGGCCACATAATCGTCTATGGCGGTGCCAAGGAAGATGATGCGGTCCATCATCAGACGTGAGAACACGTCCATCTGGGCCACGTTCAACTGACGTTCTTCAATAACGGTTGGAGAAATGTAACCGTTGTTGTTGATTCTTGAAATGTACTGTTCCAATCCCAATGGGTTGATGCCCAGGTGCTTGGTAGCATACTTTTGAAATTCGTTGTTCATAAATGGTTCTGTTTTTTAGTTAGTATTATTTTGCTTCGTTGGCCTTCTTGAGGCTTTCGATGTAGTCTTCGTAAGTGGTCTCTTTGTAGGTGACCTTCATGTGTTCTTTCAGGAACTGGGTCATCTTGATGTCGGCGAGCTGGTTCTTGGCGTTGTTGATCTGTTCCTCTTCTTTCATCATGTTGTTGACGATGCTGTCGAGGCGGCCTTTCATTTCGTCGTCGAGGGTAGCGTAGTCGATGCCTGGGAAGATCTGCTTGAGCACGAAGGCGCGGAGTTCTTCGTCCTTAACAACTAGCTCCATGTTGTCCTTCACGATGGCGTCTTCGATGATCTGCCAACGCAAGCCTTTTGCATAGTTGCTTTCGTAGTTGGCTTCAACGTCTTCGGCAGAGATGTTGTTCTGGCCGTTTTCGACAATCCAACGCTTCAGGAATGCATCCGGCAGGTCGAATTTCACTTCGCTGACGAGCTTTTCAATCATATGGTTGAAGAGGATCTGGTCGGTTTCGTTGACATACTGCTTTTCCATTTCTTCCTTCACGGCAGCCTTGAAAGCGTCGAGTTCCTTGATGTCTCTGCCTGGGAACACCTTTTCGAAGAAATCAGCATTGAGTTCTGGCTTTTCTTCGCGGGTGGCGTCATCAATGATGATGTTGAAATCGCTGTCGGCTGGAGCGTCTTCGCCCAAAACCTTAGCGGCTGCTTCGTCAGAACCGAGGGCCTTGGCGAAATTGAAGATGAATTCAGCACCGACTTCCTTGCCGATGAGCATATCCTTCGATTCCTGATCCTTAATCTGGTCCATGTGGAAGAAGATGGTCTTCTTGAAGCCGTCTTCAACTTCTTTGCCGTCTTCGGCTTCGCAAACCTTCAGTTCCAGTTTGTCGTTTTCGCCAACGGTTTCTGCATGAACGATGTTAGGATTTCTTTCGATGATATTGTCGATGGTCTTGTTGACTTCTTCATCAGAAGCGAGCACCTTGGCGGCTTCGATTTCCATGCTGGCAAGGTCGACTTTCACCTCTGGTCTGATGGCTGCTTCGAAGCAGAAATCCATGTCGTCCTGCTTGTCGAGGTCGGCTGGCTGCTGGTCTGGGTCGTTGAGCGGATAACCGAGCAGGTTGAGGTTGTTGTCAGTGATATGCTTGTTGAGGTTTTCTGAAACGATGTCATTCAGGGCTTCCATCTTGGCTTGCGTGCCATACATCTTCTTTATCATGCCCATCGGGACCATGCCTGGACGGAAACCTGGCATGTTGGCCTTTTGTCTCAGACCTCTTAATATTTCGTCTAATCTTTTTGCGTAATCTTCCTTAGTAACGCTAATCTTAATGGAGATAAGGTTTTCTCCTTTTGCTGTCTGTGCGATATTCATTTTTTATCTTGTTGATTTTCTTTGTTTTGTGCGGATGAAGGGACTCGAACCCTTACTTCTTTCGAAACTAGATCCTAAGTCTAGCGCGTCTACCAATTCCGCCACACCCGCGTATAGCCTGATTTTTGAGGGTGCAAAGATACAATAATTATATTAAATAAGGTGTTTTTGCCTTAGTTTTTTACGTCAAGGGCATCACGGAGAGCATTTCCAACGAGCATGAAAGCCAAAACTAAGAGCATGATGGCAATGCCGGGAAGTATGGCAAGATAGGCGGCATCGAGGATGATGAAAGCATAGTTTTCCTTGATCATGCTGCCCCACGATGGCATGGGGGGCTGGACGCCAATGCCCAGGAAACTCAAGCCGGCTTCCAAAAGGATGGCCGAAGCGAAATTGGCAGCCGAAACCACGATAATCGGGTTGATGATGTTGGGCAAAATATGCTTGAAAATGATGCGGATGTTTTTGAATCCCAATGCCTTTCCTGCCTCAACGAATGTGGTTTCGCGTATGGATAGAATCTGTCCGCGCACGATACGGGCCACTTCGACCCACATGGTCAAGCCCACGGCAATGAAGACTTGCGCAATGCCTTTGCCCAGGGCAAACGTGATGGCGATGACCAAAAGCAGGGTAGGGATGGACCACACCACATTGATGAACCAAACCACCACATCGTCAACTTTGCCACGGAAAAATCCGCCTAAACTGCCGACCGTGATGCCGATGATCAGACTCAGGAACACGGCAATGAAACCGACGGTCAGGCTGATGCGGCTGCCCAAAACAAGGCGGCTGAGGAAATCGCGGCCAAACTGGTCGGTACCTAACAGGAATTTCTGGTGTTTCGTGCAGTTGCGCAAAATGTAGTTCTTAGCATCGGCTTGAGAATTGAAGTTTTTCTTCGTAATCTCTTGATTGCTATAGGTTTCAGTTCTGATAGTGCCACTTTTCTCAGGGTTGAAAAGGTATACCTCCGTCTGCGTTGCGCTGATTTTCAGACTGTCGTAGGGAATGAAAATGCAATCATCGGGCTTGCCTTGCAACAAGGTCTTGAAAAATGACTGCTTCGGATTAGGTATCTCTTTTGGAACCAACAGCATGTCGACTTCGAAACCAGGTTTCTGCGTGCTGAGTTCTAGCAACTGGCGGTTGGCATTGGGTGTCGGGTCGGGAATGAAACAGTAGGCGAAGATTGCTGACAAGGCAAAGATAATGATGAAAAAGGTGGCCGCCATTCCTAATTTGTTCTTGCGGAATCGCTGCCATGCAAGTGCTTTGGGTGACTGCAATTGCGTTTTGTCCTTTTTCATCATCAGTGTATTTATCTAATTTAATTATGTTGTCAAAATTATACTACATAATGGTTATGGGTTAAGATCTTTCGGCTATCAGTTATTGCCCTCAACAAATAAACGATTAAACCTTTCAACAATTTACTCCATCACCTGGCACCATTACCTTGCATCCGATGTAATATTGCGCATCTACTTATCTTTCAGCTCTCATCGGGTTGTGCAGGAAGTCGTCGTATGCGAGACGAATGCCTTCTTCCAATTCGGTTTTATAAGTCCAGCCTAAAGCTCCGGCTTTCGATACGTCCAAAAGTTTCCTTGGAGTTCCGTTAGGGCGGGTGGTGTCCCATTTTATTTCACCTTCGTAGCCAATCACTTTGGCGACCAATTCGGTCAAAGCCTTAATGGTCAGCTCTTTTCCGGTTCCAGCGTTGACGGTTTCGTTGCCGCTGTAATTGTTCATCAGGAAAACGCAAAGGTTGGCCAAATCATCAACATAAAGGAACTCGCGCAAAGGACTACCGTCGCCCCAGCAGGTCACTTCTTTCAAGCCGTTCACCTTGGCCTCGTGGAAACGGCGGATGAGGGCCGGCAACACATGGCTGTGCTCAGGGTGGTAGTTGTCGTTAGGTCCATAGAGGTTGGTCGGCATGACGGAAATATAATCGGTGCCATACTGACGGTTGAGGAACTCGCAATATTTCAGTCCGCTGATTTTTGCCAAAGCGTAGGCCTCGTTGGTCTTTTCGAGTTCGGAAGTCAGCAGGCAGCTTTCCTTCATGGGTTGTGGCGCCATGCGCGGATAGATGCACGACGAGCCGAGAAATTCGAGTTTCTTGCAGCCGTTCTTCCATGCTGAATGGATGACATTCATTTCGAGAATCATGTTGTCGTACATGAAATCGGCAAGGGCATTTTGGTTGGCTACGATGCCGCCGACTTTGGCAGCAGCCAAAAAAACATATTCGGGTTTTTCCTCTGCAAAAAATTGTTCTACAGCATCTTGGCGGCAAAGGTCGAGTTCCTTGTGTGTTCGTGTTATGATGTTCGTGTAGCCTTGCTTTTGCAATTCGCGAACTATGGCGGAGCCTACCATCCCGCGGTGACCCGCTACAAATATTTTACTGTCTTTTTCCATAAATGTTATTTTTGCTTCGCAAAAGAAATCTTTATAAAATCCTTATTTAAAATCTTTCAAAAATCTTTCTTTGACAGACCTGCTAGAATCTTTTGTCAACTTTGCTATATCAGTCTTATTTTTTCAATTGTTCCATCGGAATATCTTTCATACCATTCACTATAGATTCCGTCCGGTGAGAAATTTATCAACATTCCATAGGGAAGATGGGTGAGATTCAAATAGTTTTTCAATTGTTTTCTGTGTTCGTCTCCTATGTACTTGATTGATTTTAATTCAACGATAATATTCTTATTGACAACTAAATCCATCCTATAGTTCTGATCCAATTGCACATCATCCCATTAAATCGGCAAAAACACCTGCCGCTCTACGATATAATCGTTTTGCTCAAGCAAATATTTCATCGCAGCTTCATAAGCCGATTCAAGTAAGCCATAGTGGTATTTATTATAGACTTTCATGGCAACGCCTGTGATTTCCACAAAAAACACATACCGTTTATTATATTCATCTACCAAATTCATAAAACAAGACCACTATTATTGAATGATTTTTAAATCAGATTTTTGAATGGATTTCTGCCCGTCAGGGCATCCAAAAACCATCACCAAACGCCAACGCAATTGATTTTTGACAGATTTTCCATTAAGATTTTTGACCGATTTCTGCCCGTTAGGGCATCCCTAAAATCAATCTTCCAGCTGAGCCTTGAGGTAGAGTTTCTTGACAAACTTCATGTCGTGTTCGACCATGATTTTCACCAAATCCTCGAAACTTGTTTTGCGCGGATTCCAGCCTAACAAAGTCTTGGCTTTTGTTGGGTCGCCGAGGAGTTGTTCCACTTCGGCAGGGCGGAAGAAACGCGGGTCGACTTCAACCAACACTTTGCCAGTGGCCGTGTCGATGCCTTTTTCATTGACACCTTCACCTTCCCAACGCAACTCGATGCCAACGTGATGGAATGCCAAAGTGCAGAAATCGCGCACGGTGTGGTATTCACCCGTGGCAATCACGAAATCTTCAGGCTTTTCCTGTTGGAGGATGAGCCACATGCACTCGACGTAATCCTTGGCATAGCCCCAGTCGCGAAGTGAATTCAGGTTGCCCAAATACAGTTTGTCTTGGAAGCCTTGCTTGATGCGGGATGCGGCAAGCGTGATTTTTCGTGTGACAAAGGTTTCGCCACGACGTTCACTTTCGTGGTTGAAGAGAATGCCGTTGACGGCAAACATGCCGTAGCTTTCGCGGTAGTTCTTTACAATCCAAAAACCATATTGCTTGGCTACGCCGTAAGGTGAACGCGGATAGAAAGGCGTGGTTTCTTTTTGAGGTACTTCTTGAACCAATCCGAAAAGCTCGGATGTTGAAGCCTGATAAATGCGGCATTTCTTTTCCATGCCAAGGATACGCACGGCCTCCAACAAGCGAAGCGTGCCGACGGCATCTGCTTCGGCTGTATATTCAGGACAGTCGAATGAAACTTTAACATGGCTTTGTGCTGCAAGGTTATAGATTTCATCTGGTTGGACTTTCTGGATAATACGTACTAATGATGACGAGTCGGTCATGTCGCCGTAATGAAGGGTGAGAAGTCGCTTGTTCTTCATGTCGCGCACCCATTCATCTAAATAAAGGTGTTCGATGCGGCCAGTGTTGAAAGAAGAAGAACGCCGGATGATGCCGTGGACTTCGTAACCTTTTTCTAATAGAAATTCGGCAAGAAAAGAACCGTCTTGTCCAGTGATTCCAGTGATTAAAGCTGTTTTTTCCATTTGTGCTAAACTATTTATTATTAATTACTTATTGTCTTCTGATTGTCAAGGCAATGGCTTCATTGTGCTGGACGCAGAAATCAGTTGCATTGTCGACCACCAATGCAAGATAGCCGCCGCCGCCAGCGCCTGGCATTTTCCATGCCATTACACCGTCCATCACACTGTAACGGTCGATGAAACCTTGAACGCATCCCTGAATCATGGCGGGAAACATGGCAATTTGTGCTTCGAATGAGGCTTTATATGCTGATGCGAAATCTTTAAGATTGCGGGAAAGTATCGCTTCCCAGCAGTCGTTGGCAGCTTTTGCCAATGCCTGAACTTTTGGTAGGGTGATGTCTTTGCCTTCGACAACAGAACAACCCGCGCAACGTGGTTCCATAGGTATCATGCAAAGATGATTTTCCAACCATGATAATGTGGCAGGCTCATTACAGGTCTCGATTCTTTCTGGCCAGAAATGGTTGTCGTAATAATGGCGAGCCAATCCGGGAATGCAGATTCCGATGGAGTCTTGCGCACCGCTGATGTGTCCGCCTTCGCGTTCAGGATGATTTTCGAAACAGAAGACGAGACGAGCCAGCATCTCGGGATCCATGTGGGGCAGCTGATAAGGCCAGATGCGTTTGATTTGGTTGCGCGTTGAGGTGCTCAGGCCGCAACGCTCACGGATTTCAAATGTCGGTTCTAATGAAATGGTGATGGCCCAGCCCGGAGCATATTGGCTGACGTAAGGCTGGTCAATCCAAGTGCCGGCCAAGTCGAGACGGGTAGGAATCTGACAGGTTTCGTTCAAAGTCTGCTTGTCAGCTTTCAGCGTATTTTTAATTTCGGTGCTTGAACGCGCCTCAAGCCCTTCGTGCGGAATGCGTTCAAGTACAACGTATTCGATGCCGTGTTCTTCGCAGAAACGTCGCTTGTCTTCGTTTTCACCGTCACTGTTGACAAGAAGAATGTCGGGCTTAAGCATCTCGACGGTTGGAATGAAATCCATCACGCCGCTACCTTGATTGACGAAAGCGTCCTTGACATAGCGAACAGCCTTGACCATAAACAAGCGTTCCTCTTCAGGAAACATGGGCTTGTGATGCTTGTAGCCTTCAATAGTTCTGTCGCTCCCTATGCCGACATACAGGTCGCCATATTCGGCGGCTTGTTTGAAAAATTCGATGTGACCGCTGTGCAGCAGATCGTAACAACCTGATACAAAAACCTTTTTCATTGTTCCGAATCAAATATTTTGTCCATAAGATGCCATTTTGCGCTTGATGGTGCATCGGCGGCGCAACCTTGGAATTGTGCAACGTATGCTTCCCATTCCGCTTGACGAGGCAAGGTGGCAAGATGTGCCATGTCGCGTTCCCAATCGAAATCATCGATGGTGTCGCAGATCATGAAAAGAGTTTTTCCGAGGCAATAAATTTCCATCGATAGGATACCCGCCTGATGTTGACCTTCAATGATTTCTGGCCAAACATGCCGGTGTGCCTCAAGATATTGCGCAACGAGTTTTTCATCGTCGACGAGAGTTAGTGTTTGACAGTAACGTTTCATGGCAAAATATGATTTGTATTTAAATTTACAAAAATAGGAAATAATTCAATATAAAAAGAAAACTTTTTAAGTGGATAAATCTATACATTTGCAGGCATGAAAGACATCATAGAACTGAGACATCTGCTGCATTCGCAAGCAGAACTTTCCGAGCAGGAAAAAGTTACGAATTGTATTGTAAATGAATGGATTAGAAAAACGAATCCTGATTTGCAAATCGAAAAAATAGGTGGTTACGGATTGGCTGCATTATACAAAGGGAAACAGCCAGGCAAGCGTATTTTACTTCGCGCCGACATTGATGCTCTGCATATTCCGGAACCAAATGTTATGGATTATCGCTCACAGCATGATGGAGTTTCGCATAAATGTGGTCACGATGGGCATGCTGCCATTTTGTGTGGTGTGGCTCAAGCACTGTCGGAATGCCGCCCTGAAAAAGGGGAGGTGGTGTTGCTGTTTCAACCTGCCGAGGAGACTGGGCAAGGTGCAAAAGCCATCTTGAGCGATCCGCAGTTTGCTCAAATTGTTCCTGATTCGGCTTACGGTTTGCATAATCTTCCTGGTTTTGCGGCTGGTCAAGTTCTTGTGAGAAAAGGCTGTTTTGCAGCGGCTTCCTTTGGGCTGAAACTCGTTTTTGATGGCAAGACCGCCCATGCTTCCCAACCTGAGACGGGGAAAAACCCATCTGAATTGTTAGCCGTGTTGATTCATCAGTTGGAGAAAAAACGCGAAATGCTGAAAGTGGTGAAACCGCTGACAACTTTCGTGATTACTCATGCTGTTTTGGGCGAAGAGACTTTCGGCGTGGCACCTGGTCATGCCGAAATCTGGCTTACACTTCGCAGCTTTGATGATAGAAACCTTGAAATGCTTGCCGACCAAGTCATAGCCTTATGTCAAGCCAAAGCGAAAGATTATCTTTTTGATTTTCAATTTACTATGCGTGAGGCTTTCGCTGGCACTCATAGCAGCGATAACAACGTTGCCGTCATCGAAAATGCGGCAAAACGTTTAGGTCTAAGTCTTGGCCATTTGACGGAACCTTTCCGCTGGTCGGAGGATTTTGGCCGTTTTGGAACTGTCTGTCCGATAGGATTTTTCGGCCTGGGTTCGGGGTTCTCTCATCCGGCTTTGCACAATCCGGATTATGATTTTCCCGATGCTATCCTTGAGACGGGAATCCGTATGTTCTTGGAAATCATCAATGGAGAACTGAAATGAGTTAGAATTCAAGTTCAACGGTGTCCATTGGCATTGTTTCAAATCCTTGAATAATCTCTTCGGGAGTCTTCCCAAGATTCAGTATCGACTGCTGGGCTGATGGCACGAAATCGCTGTCAGGATATTCCTCAATCAGTTTTTCGTACAACATGCGGGCTTGCCCCAATTCGCCGAGTTTTTCTTCGTAGATTAAAGATGCTACCATAAACATTCCCACAGGTGTGTTTCTGTAGGAGGGATATTGTTTCATCAGTTTGTCGAGGAGACCAATTGATTCCTGAGGCTCCTTGAATTGAAAAGACAGATTCAAAGCCTTGAAAAGCCAATCGGCTGCGTCTTCTGCATCAGGATTTTGCTCGACATACTGGCAAAACAAGTCGTACACTTCGGGGAAGGCCTCCTTGTTGGCGGTCATATCTTCGTTGTAAAGAGAAGCTTCAGCTTTTTCAAGATCTTCGACTTTCGGTTTGCCGTTGCCGCAAGCCATCATCATAATGGCCAATGCCGCAATCATAGTGAGTTTTGCTAAATGTTTCATAATGAATAAATTATTTGTTTCCTATCTGATAAATGCTTGTTTTGGATTGAGACGCGATAATCGCATCTCTACAGGAAGATGCCTTATCTTCTTCTTTTCTTGGGGAAAATCATCCTGTAATCCACATCGCACTTGCCTTCCGAAATGTTGCGCAGCTTGCCGCTCAAAAGTGTCTTGCGAAGCGGAGCGATTCTGTCGACATGGACGTGGCCTTCCAGGTGGTCGTATTCGTGCTGGATGATGCGGGCACGTATGCCTTCGAACACTTCTTCGTGTTCCACGAAGTTTTCGTCCTGGTAACGGATGCGGATTTTGCCCTTGCGGACGACTTC
Organism: Candidatus Limimorpha sp.; assembly: GCF_056203535.1. Taxonomy (NCBI): domain Bacteria; kingdom Pseudomonadati; phylum Bacteroidota; class Bacteroidia; order Bacteroidales; genus Candidatus Limimorpha; species Candidatus Limimorpha sp. The sequence continues at coordinate 44,748 of NZ_JBADWU010000045.1, forward strand.
CTCATAGATGTTCGGCACGCTCAGGCAACCTTCCTTAAATGTTGTGTCTTCACCAAAGAATTCAAGGATTTCAGCATTGATAAACACTTGCTTAAAGTCCTTTCCGTCAGGATAATCGGGATAAAACGGATTGCCGTCCACAATGAAAAGGCGGATGGATTTGTTGACTTGTGGTGCGGCCAAACCGACACCTTCGGAATGGGCCAGGGTCTCCCACATGTCCTGCATGAGTTTGTCTAATTCGGGATAATCAGGACCGATTTTGGCAGCCACAGCTTTCAGAATGGGATGTCCGTATGCTACGATGGGTAATATCATTATTGTGTTTAATTGTTTGTAGTTGAATTGTTTATTTGTTTGTTTTCTTGACTTCGTGGTTTACGGTTACAGTTTACTGATAACTGATAACTGATAACCGACAACCGATAACTGATAACCATTACAAAGAACGATTTAACGACGACATATACGATTGCAAGATAATGGTGGCACTGATGGTGTCGACCAAGGCCTTGTCTTGTCGCTGTTTCTTTTTCAAGCCGGCATCGAGCATGGTTTGGTGGGCGAGGACAGAAGTGAAACGTTCATCGTAACGGACGATTTTCATGTCGGGCAGCAGTTTGCGCAGCCGGTTGATGATGGGGTCGATGTATTTTGTGGAGTCCGACGGGTTGTTGTGCATGTCTTTGGGTTCGCCGATGACAATGGTTTCCACTTCTTCGTTTTTTACGTAATCGACCACAAAATCAGGCAGTTTGGCAGCTTCCACAGTCGTTAATCCGTTTGCAATGATTTGCAAAGGATCGGTGACTGCAACGCCACAACGTTTCTTGCCCAAGTCGATAGCCATGATTCTTGCCATATATTAATAAGGTGTATGCGTTTTTAATATGCGCTTTTCAAGCGTTTGATTTGCATTGCAAAAATAGTAAATAAAATTGTTCGGAGCTTCAATCGAGTCAAAAAAGGATTCTGAAAACCAATACCATGCTTGCAAAAAATGTCGTTTGTCCCTTGATTTTGGACACTGTTAATTTTGAGTTGGTGTTTTAACTTGTTTTTTTGAATGTTGAAAATCAATGCTTTAGTTTTGTTGGACGGCATAAATCAAAAAATATTGCGAAAGCGGTTGTTTGAATGGAAAAATTGTCTATTTTTGCAGTCCAAATTTGAAAGGAAGATAAGCAATGTCAAAGAAACAAAAAGACGCACGTGTAAAGGTCATCCTCGAATGCACCGAACATAAGGCAAGTGGTATGCCTGGCACATCCAGATATTATACCATGAAGAACAAGAAGAACACTCCTGACCGTTTGGAGTTGATGAAGTATAACCCAATCCTTAAAAAAATGACTCTCCACAAGGAGATTAAATAATTTAGAGTTATGGCAAAGAAAGCTGTTGCTACACTTCGTAGCTTGGATAAGACCTTTAGCAAGATTATCAGAATGAAGCGCTCAGAAAAGACTGGTGCTTACTATTTCGAAGAAACAGTAGTTCCTGCTGACAAGGTTCAGGAATTCCTCGCCAAGAGATAAATTGCTTAATTAGGTGAATTTTAATAGCTTTTCCATAACAACTTATGGAAGAGCTATTTTTTCGTTTTTATAACCGAAGGGAAAAACAGTTCCTCGAGCTCGTCGAAAGGACGTGCTGAAAAACCGGTCCCCTTCAAAAACAAAGCATTATGGGCCTGTTCTCATTCTTAACGAAGAAAAAAGAAAAGGAGACCAAGGAAGACCTTGACAAAGGTTTGGAAAAGACCAAGACTTCCGTTTTCTCCAAAATTACAAAAGCCATCATGGGCAAATCGACTGTCGATGATGAGGTGCTCGATAATCTTGAAGAGATTCTCATCACCTCTGATGTCGGTGTCGAAACAACCTTGAAAATCATCGACCGTATCCAGGCACGCGTGGCTCGCGACAAGTATGTCGGTACCAATGAGTTGAATTCCATCCTGAAGCAGGAAATCACTGCCTTGTTGCAGGAGAATGAATCGGGTGATGGAACCACATTCGACATTCCTGCCGATAAGAAGCCATACGTCATCATGGTGGTCGGTGTGAATGGCGTGGGTAAGACCACGACCATTGGCAAACTGGCTCATAATTTCAAGAATGCAGGCAAGAAAGTCGTGCTTGGCGCTTCCGACACTTTCCGCGCTGCCGCTGTCGAGCAGCTGCAGATTTGGGCCGATAGGGTAGGCGTGCCGATTGTCCAGCAGGGGATGGGTGCCGACCCAGCCTCGGTGGCTTTCGATACCATCAAGTCGGCGGTGGCTCAGGATGCTGATGTCGTCATTATTGACACGGCTGGCCGTTTGCACAACAAGGTCAACTTGATGCGCGAGCTGACTAAGATTAAGACTGTCATGCAGAAGGTCGTTCCAGATGCACCGCACGAAGTGCTGCTGGTTTTGGACGCTTCGACTGGACAAAACGCCATCGAACAGGCCAAGCAATTCACGGCTGCTACCGAAGTCAATGCTTTGGCTTTGACGAAACTTGACGGTACGGCAAAGGGCGGCGTTGTCATCGGCATTTCTGACCAGTTCAAGATTCCGGTAAAATATATTGGCGTTGGTGAAGGCATCGACCATCTCCAAATCTTTGACAGAAAGGCTTTTGTCGATAGTTTGTTTGAATGAGATTTTACCTTAAAAACACCAATTTTGAGTTGAACACAGATTGCACGGATTTCCACGGAAATGTTTTGCTGGCAAAACATAAATCCGTTCTATCCGTTAAATCCGTGTTCAATTAAGTTTTATCTTGTGTTCAATCATCGTTTTCTTCTATAATCTGACATCTTGAGAAAACCAATTTTAAATATCGTAACGCTCGGCTGCTCAAAGAATAAGGTTGATTCCGAACATTTGGCGGCCTTGCTCGAAAAACAATTCCTGATTCGTCACGATTCTGACCGCAAATCAGATGTGGTGATGATTAATACCTGTGGCTTCATCGGCGATGCCCAAGAGGAATCTATCGACACGATTTTGGAATATGCAGAATTGCGTAAGCAGAATAAAATCAGCAAACTGTATGTGATGGGCTGCCTCTCGCAGCGTTTCCGTAAGGAATTGCAGGAGGAAATTCACGAGGTTGATGCCTGGTACGGCGTTGAAAGCGTCGATATGGTGGCCGCTGACATTCTGAAGGAAGATGTGCCATGCGGCTTCGTCACACAGCGCGTTTTGTCTACGCCGAAGCATTACGCTTATCTGAAAATTTCGGAGGGCTGCAACCGCCGTTGTGCTTTTTGTGCCATTCCGCTGATTCGTGGCAGTCATGTCTCCGTGCCAATGGACAAACTTCTTGAAGAGGCGCAAATGTTGGCCAAGAAAGGTGTTAAGGAATTGATTCTCATTGCGCAAGATTTGACCTATTACGGCATCGACTTGGATGGCAAATCACATATCGTGGAATTGGTCAAGGAATTGTGCAAGATTGACGGCTTTGAATGGATTCGCCTGCATTACGGCTATCCGCTCGGTTTTCCGAATGAATTGCTCGATTTGATGCGCGAAAATCCGAAACTTTGCCATTATATCGACTTGCCTCTGCAACACATCTCCACGTCAATTTTGAAGCGTATGCGCCGCGGCGTCGACCGTGAGCAGACCATTGGCTTTGTCGAAAATGTGCGTAAGCATGTGCCTGACATTGCTTTCCGCACGACATTCATCGTTGGTTTTCCTGGCGAGACTGAAGCGGATTTTGAAGAACTCTGTCAGTTTGTCCGCGATATGCGTTTTGAACGCGCTGGCGTATTTGCCTATTCTCCCGAGGAAGGCACGCCGGCTTACGAAATGGAAGACGATGTCCCTGATGAGGTGAAGCAGGAACGTGTCGACAGGCTGATGGCTATCCAGCAGGATATTTCGCTTGAAATCAACGGAATGCGTGTGGGCAAAACTGAAAAGGTCTTGATTGACCGTCTGGAAGGTGATTATTACATTGCGCGTTCACAATACGATTCGCCGGAGGTGGATGACGAGATTTTGATTTCCGCTGACAACGATTTGGAAATCGGGAAATTCTATCAGGTGAAAATCACGCAGGCTGATTATTTCGACTGTTACGGTGAAATCATCCCTGAATAATCGTCTTCATGCAACAAACCCCGATTTTTTGTGTTATCTTTGCAACTGAGTTTTGGAAACATGAAGATTTCGGAAATCATCTCTATCTTATCAAAAGGCATCAGCATGGGCGTGGTGAACGTGTTGCCTGTGTCGAGTGGCACCATCTCGCTGATTTTAGGTGTGTTTGAGCGTTTTGTCAATTCAATCAAATCGCTGAATCACAAGAATTTCAAGCTGTTGTTTGAACATCGTTATTCGGAATTTGCCAAACGCACCGACTTGAAATTCCTTTCCATATTGATGTTCGGCGTTTTGGCCGGCATGGTGCTGACTTCCGTTTTCCTGAAATCAGTTTTTTCTTCACACGAAGTCTACACTTGGTCGTTTTTCATCGGCTTGATTGTGGCTTCGGTGATTTACATCCTGAAGACTTTGGATAAAGTGAACCTGAAAATAGTCCTTCTCATGGTTTTGGGAACGGCAGTCTCTTTTCTTCTGTCGATTCGTTCTAATCCCGTTTCAAACGATTCATTCGGCTATCTTTTCCTTTGCGGCATCATCGGCACGACGGGCATGGTCGTTCCGGGCATTTCAGGTTCTCATCTGATGTTGCTCATGGGAAATTACGAGCTGATTGTCACTGAGGCGATTCCGAACCTGACGCATTGGGGCACATTGGGCGAAGGCCTGAAAACCTTGCTGCCTTTTACCTTGGGCGCAGTGGTCAGTATTGTCATGTTTTCGCATTTGCTTTCGTGGCTGATGAAGGAATGGCGCGACGAGACCTTGTCGGTGCTGTCGGGTTTCATGTTGGGCAGTCTGCCGGTGGTTTATCCTTGGAAAGCGGCTAATCCCGATGTGTCGGAATACATTTTTTCCTGGCCGCCGTTTTCGTCGGAATTGCTTGTTGCAGTGGTGTTCGCCTTGTTGGGCGCAGGTCTTGTCTTGCTGCTTGAAACATTGGCTAAGCGGAAGGGAACTGTTGTCCGTTAAAACATAGTTAGGCGTGAAACTGCTTTTTGTTCCACAAAACCTGCAAATGTCGTGAGGAAAGCGTAAGGTGTTAGTCCCCCTCAAAAATTGATCTGCGTTCAGGTTGTTGTCCGTGTTTTTTCCTATCTTTGCTGCAATGAAACTGAAACATCTCATATTCTTTCTTGCCGTGCTTCTTGCGGCTTGTTCCACGCGGCACCCTGTAGAGACGCGATTTATCGCGTCTCCTAACAAACAATTACAAGCCATCGACAGCCTGCTATGGCAGCATCCCGACAGCGCGCTGATGGTGCTAGTGAATTTTGCGGGCAGCCCGAAAGCCGACAGCCTGAGCACATTTGACGGACATTATTTCCAAATACTGCTTTCCGAACTGCTTTATAAAAACGACTGCGAGCAGACCAACCGCGAAGAACTGCTGAAGGCGGTGGATTATTTTGATTCGATTGTGACGACTGATAACAGAGACGCGATTCATCGCGTCTCTACAGACAACCTTGTCTTTCTTGATGCGCGCGTGCATTACATTAACGGTGTGGGGTTTTATGAGCGTGACTGCGTGGTTGAGGCCTGTGCAGAATATCTGAAAGCCTTGAAGGTGATGGAAAGCCATTTTAAGGAGAAAGATTTGCTGAAAAACAAGGCAAAGTTTATGGCATATACCTACAACAGGCTTGGGAAAATGTTCTCTGGCCAGTTTATGATGGAAAATGCCATTACTTGCTATGAAAAATCCCTCGTATACTGCAAAATAGAACCCACTTCGACAACAGGTGTTGCTAATACGCTGTTCCTTATAGGAAAACAATACGACAAGATGAATGACTATGACGAAGCGAAACGGTATTATGATTGTGCTTTAAAAGACATTACGGATACTGGCAATTCGCTTTACAGGAATATCGTGTCAAGCAAGGCTTTGTGCGATTATGATTGCGGCATGGGAATGGAAAAGCCGGTTGAAACGCTGGAACAAATTGCCCGCCAATCGGATGATGAAACAGAAAGATTAGGATACTATTGGGCTATTGGAGCAATTTTCTTTGAAGAGAAGATGCTTGATTCGGCATTCTTTTATCTGAAGCCTGTCTATGAGAACACGGATGACATTAGTGTCAGGAACCAGATAGCAGGATGTTTGCGCGTCATCTATGAAAATGCAGGAGACCAGGAAAAAGCCGACGAATGTGTGCGTTTTATGGCTGGCAACATGAAACCGGAAGGCGAAAACCAGGCTTTGGTCTCGCAACTCGACAATCTGTTTCAGGATTACTTGAAACAAAAGCAGAAGAAACTGGCTGAGGCTGAACACGCAAAGCACATCAAAAAAACAGTCGGAATCATTGTGACTATTGCCATTTTGTTGGCATTAGGCATTGTTGTCGTGGCGAAACGGAGAAGCAGGAAACTGCTTAGGCAGCAAAAGGAGGAAGCGGACAGACAGCATAAAGAGGAATTAAGATTGAGGCAGGCGGAAACGGAAAAGGCTTTGGAAGACAAGGAGAAACATTACCGGCTGGAAATGGAGGAGCAGCAGCAAGCCCACCAAGCCCGGCAAAATGCCCTTTCTGGCCGGCTGAAACAGAGCAATCAGGAGATACGCGAACTGAAAGAGCAGATAAAGCAGCAGGACGATCGGTCGGCAAAAGCCGAAGCAGCCCCAACGTTTGCCGAAGAACCGATATGCCGCCTCATCGTGGAGCGGGTCAACGAAGGACAATTCAAGGCGAAAGTGGATTATGCCGTCTATAAGGATTCCGCCTTGGACAAGCAGCAGCTGTTGGACTTGCGTGTGGCTGTCGACCGCCATTTCAATCAGTTCACCGTCCGTCTCAAGCAGGCCTATCCTAAACTCACCAACAGCGACCTCGACTATTGCTGCCTTTATCTGCTTGGCCTGACCGATGCCGACATTTCCGCCTTGATGCAGCGCGCCTATAACACGGTTAATGAGCGCAGTACTAAACTGCGAAATGTTTTTGGTAGAGAAAACAACATTTCCAATACTTTAAGGGATCTTGCTGAATGTTTTCTACTAAATTGATTAGCAAGACGTTAATCAAAAATCCGAACCTTTCCGAACCATCATTTTCTTGCGGGGTTTTGGAGCCTACTCTATTTTTGCATCGTGATTTAAAATCTAATAAATGATGAAAAAAATGAAAAAATTGGTTCTGATGCTCTGTTTAATCCTTTCAGGAGCATGGTGCTACGCTAACGGCGCAGCCGGAACGGAAAACAAGAAAGGAGAAGGAATACCTCTAATTATAAAGGAGAAAAGAACTACTGATAATCCTGATAAAGGTGCATGCATTAACTCTTCCATTAGTGGGCATACACTTACCGTTGCCTTTACCGAAAACCTCGGCCAAGTGGTCGTTGAAGTGGAAACCATTTCGGGCGGCAATGTCCAGGGCCTCTCAATGCTTACCCCAAACGGAATGCAGTTCTACATTCCTTTTGAAGGGGATTACATGGTCACTTTCACGCTCCCCAATGGAGATGAGTATTATGGTGAGTTTACGGTAACAGAATAACAGTCAACAAATTACACCAACATATTAAAGGGCAATTCTAAATAAAACTCATTGATAATCAGATAAATATTTGTATATTTGCCGCAAATTTGAAGAGAAAAAGGACACGTACAAAAGGGCATACAGAAAGCTTGGCAACCAAGGTTTATTTGATTCTGAAGAAAGAAC
>NZ_JBADWU010000046.1:0-13771 GCF_056203535.1 Candidatus Limimorpha sp.
GTCTGTCAGTCTTTTGCTTGTTTTGTTTTTCCACCACTAAGATAGGTGAAATTCCTGACATGGCAATGTCCTGGGCAACTTTTTGTTGCTCAGGATTTTATTCCTTTTAATCTATTACAGGTGTGCGGAATTAAGGGAGTAGAAATTACTTTCCGTGCCGTGCAGGAAGTTCAGAGCAGCTGGCAGATTGTACCTATCACACCGCCATCGGGTGAGCCTACCTCCGACGACTATCCTACCGAATACCAGTTGCTGACTTACGAAGACCGCAGCTGCCTTGCCGTATTGCAGGATCTGATGGACAACTGGCAAGGCTGGGAGTTCGTGGTTGAAGTTGGAGCAAATGACATCGGTTTCGCCGATGGCGCAATGCGTGTGTGTGGCGTCATCAAGATGAGGCTGAAAGACACCTTTGACGCTTCGCACACATTGCACAATCTTGGCTTTGGCCGTGGTGGCGGCATTCATAGCATAGTGCGAAAGTATGCAGACGAGAGCAACATTCCGAGCCGCATCTATTTCTTTGGCGGAAGCAGCAACCTTCCGCAGTACTACCGCAATACACGTCTATGTTTGCCGAATCGCGATAGAGAAGACAGCTACATTGACTTTGCGCAATTCGTGCAGACCAATTTTCAGCTTGGAATATCAAATACACCTTGCGAGGAAGTGAAGATAATGGATGAAATCTATCCTGCGAGCAATCCTTTCGTGCTTGACGGGAGTTGCGACAGATATATGGTTGCGCCATCTCCAGGAAACATTGACCGAAGTTGGTTCCTTATGCTTGTGATACCCAAGGCAAAGCTATTTGACATAAAGGGCAAATGGGAACGGTACGACTTCGATGATGTGCCGATAATGGACGCAGACGACTTGCAAGACTTCCCCGACTATGCCGAATGGCTGTCGATGCGCGGCTACGGCTATTCGGACACGCTTGAAAGGAGAGGAAGATACACGGATTACTACGTCGGGAAGAGCAAGTACCTTCAAGGCGGAACTTCGGCGAAGTTCACGTTTCAGACTGGCGACTTGGCTGGCTATCAGCTAACCATGCACGATTACTATGAGAGGACCAAAGACGGGATTACATATAGCTACGTCACGCTCAATGTCGTCAACGAGGACAACGAGGAAGTTGAAGGCTACCATGTGCCAAATAATGACATCATCTGCAACATTGGCGACAAGTTCATCATCGAGGACATCAATATGCCGCCGCAATACACCTATTATCAGGACGGCAGCGAAGATGACTATTCTGCTGAAAACGCATTGTGGCGTGCAGCAGTCGACTATATGGGCGAAGTGGCCGAAAAGGTTGACTATGAAATATCGGTCGCAAGGGATTTCGTGAAACGGAAAAATGTAAGGTTCAATGTGTTCGATGGCATTCAGTTCAACGACATATTGAGCGAATATGCGCCTACCTTGAAGAAACGCATCGTGTCGGTGGAACTTGACCTGATAGACGGTTACACCTACAAACTGAATATAACGAACCGCAAGATGATAAGGCCTACTTCTGTCTTGCGCGGCATTCTTGGAATAAGAAAGGAGAAATGACAATGGAGAACATCGTTACATTGGTGACGCAGACAGCGACACATTCAAGTGGAGAGATCCTGCTTGGCTTCGAAGGCACATGGTTCGGCATACGGAGTCCGTTCAAGGGCGCTTTCATGCTCAACGTTGCGCAAGACATAACGGCATACGGAACAGACATCGTGAAGGTCGACAACATATATGGAGAGGCAAGGACATTGTATGTAGGTGCGAATGCCGTAACGGCATCGGCATTGCCTGTCGGCCTGTATATGCTTTCGTTTGACACCAACACACGAAAGTTGTATCTTGTAGGAAATGTAAGCCAAGGGCAACAACCGACACCTCAGACACCGCAGACAGGTATTAGATTGCTTAATTACGACATTGCGCTTTCGGTTGGTGATAACGAAGTACTTCATATTGCAATACCGACAGGAAAGGTGCTTGTAATGGCACAGGTGCAGTTCGGAGGCACATCTGGAACAAGGACATCCATTACGGCATGGCTCTGTGATGACGGTAAGCCGGAAACTGTATTTTCGTCTGCAGAACACACGGCAACCGATGCCGTGACAATGTATCTAAGCGCAATCATAAACAACGAAACGCAAAACGAAATGGAAGTGTTCCTAAAAGCGTACGTTTCGGCAAGCGGATATAGCGCAAAGGCTTCCACTACAAATGTTGGCAAGCCGTACTGCACAAAGATAGAGTGGGTGAAGTTATGATAGACCTGATAGACATAGTGATTGGCGAGGTCGGCAAGGTGACGGGAGTGTCGGTCTCGGACATCTTGGGTGATAGCAAGATGACGGACATTGTCGATGCCCGCTATATCACTGTCTATCATTGCGTAATGCTCGGAGTTTCAACCGACAGGCTTGCCTTGCGTTTCGGACGCACAAGGAAATCGGTAATCAGCAGGATGTTCACGCAGTACTCTACAAGGAGAAGCACAGAATTTCGCCTGAAATCCGATATGGTGAAACTTGCCGTATGCAAGATTATATCCGACATTGACAACGATACGACAAGTCAGATAGGAGAAATCTATCAGCACGCAATATGCACGCAAGATACACGATTAGTTGAGTTTATCGGAGAGGAAAGAAGATATTTTTGCAACCGATAGAATATCAGAAATCTATGGTTTTGTATATCGACAATGCGTTTTGCTTTTATTGCTTCTGCAAGTTGCAATGTTTGTTCGTTTGTCTTTTTGTCAGTCTTTTTTTTCTGGTATCAGATATAGCGAAAGGAACTCGTATGAACGTTTCTGATTGTAATATATGTCAAGATACAATGAGAGGTTGCCATTTGCAAGTTTTTTTGTTCTGATTCTGACAGGTTCTTTTCTTGTGTTTCCCATTTCTAATTGTTGTTACGTTTTTGTTACCTGATAAAAGTGAGTAACAATTCGGCAGCAAAAATATGAAAGAAAATGTAAAACTAAACACAAAAGAAGTAATATGGAAAAAGTATAAATAGTTAATTTAATGTGATTTTGTTTTACTTTTGTTTTGCATTGTTTTGAAAGACTACTTTCCGATGCAGAAACGTGAAAAGATGGTTCCTAACACCTCATCCGTCGTCACTTCGCCCGTGATTGTGCCCAAGTGATGCAAGGCGATGCGCAGGTCTTGCGCCACCAAGTCGGTAGGGATGTTGTCGGCAAGCGACTGTTTTACGGACTTTAGACTCTCCAAAGCGTTGCGCAAGGCCTCGTAATGGCGCAGGTTCGTGACCAAAGTGGCATTGGCATCAAAGTCGCTTTTGCAAGTGCTTAGTTTTGAACGCAATTCCTCCAAACCGATGCCTTGTTTGGCGGAGATGAGCATGATTTCGGTGCGTCCGATTTCGATCTGCAAATCGTAGCGCAGGCGGTCGCAAATGGCAGCGTTGAGTTCTTTTTTGTCGATTTTATTAAGAAGAATGAAAAACGTCTGCTTGGTTAAATCGGTCTTTTCCAGAATGTTGCGTGCTGCCTCGCGCATGTCGCCGTAATCTTTTGTGGCATCCAGCATCCCAATGACGATGTCGGCTTCAAAAAGTTTCTTATAACTGCGTTCAATGCCGATTTTCTCGATGGTCTCATCTGTCTCGCGCAAACCGGCCGTGTCGATGAAACGGAACAAAGTACCGTCGATGTTGAGCGTCTCTTCAATGGTGTCGCGGGTCGTGCCGGCAATTTCACTTACGATGGCGCGTTCTTCGCCAAGCAGGGCATTGAGCAGGGTGCTTTTGCCCGTGTTGGTCTCGCCGACGATGGCTACGGGAATGCCGTTTTTGATGGCATTGCCCATACGGAAAGACTCGGTCAGGTGGGTAATGTGTGCAACGGCTTGGTCGAGGAGCATATTAAGTTGGGAGCGGTCGGCAAACTCCACGTCTTCTTCGCTGAAATCAAGTTCCAGTTCCATCAGGGCGGTGATTTCCAACAATTTGTCGCGTAGCATTTTCAGTTCGTTTGAGAAGCCGCCTTTCATTTGGTTCATGGCCACGCGATGTGCGGCGGCATTTTGTGAAGCGATGAGATCGGCGATGGCTTCGGCCTGCGCCAAATCGAACTTGCGGTTGACGAAAGCGCGGCGGGTGAACTCGCCAGGCTCGGCCATGCGGCAGCCTTTTGCGATAAGTGCCTGCAACAGACGCTGTTGGATGAACACGGAGCCATGCACGCTGATTTCAGCGGAGTCTTCGCCCGTGAAGGAATGTGGGCCTTTGAAAAATGTCACCAAAACCTCGTCAAGCATCTCGTCACCATCCATAATCTGACCGAAATAAGCCTTGTGCGACAGCATTTTGTCCATGTCGAAGGCTTTGCCGTTTTGCTGAAAAAGCTGTGCGACGATAGGGAAGGCGTGGCTGCCCGAAATCCTGATGACGGCAATGGCGCCCATGCCGTGTGCGGTGGCTATGGCACAAATCGTATCTTCGTTCATGATGTTGACTTGCATGGCTGTAAATTTTGCGCAAAAATAGGAAAATTTGGTTTTCACAAAACTCACAAAACCATGACAAAACTCAAAAGAGGAAACGGAATGCAACCGCTTGCCGTTGGAGCAGACCAGTTGGCTGCTCCATTACTTGAGATAATGGTTTTGGAAAAGTTTTGAAGGTTTTGTGAAATCAAACCACTTCAATTCCGTAAACTGCAAGCAGTCCGGGCAGACCCTGCAAGGCGAACTTGGCTTTCTTCAAGCGGTTTTCGTTTGGGTTGATGAGATAGTTGAAGGCCGTGCTGAAATCAGTTTCTTCCAAATTGGTTTTCAGGAAGATGGAACGCTTCATGTCGCAATCCTTGAAGACGGATTTTTTCAGGTTGCACTGTCCGAAATCAGCCTCAATGATGCGGCATTTGTCGAAATGCGTACCTTGCATGGTAAGACCTTGAAAAGATGTGTATTGCAAGTTGCAATCGCTGAAAGCCACGCTGAAAGTAAACTTGTTGGAAGCCGAAAAATTCGCTCCCGTCAGCTTGCAACTCTCAAAAGCGACCTTGTTCCACGATGTGCCCGACATTTTGCACAGACTGAAATTGCAGGAAATGAAACGGCAGGCCTCGAAATTCACTTTGCCAAAGATGATTTCCGTGAAATCGCAGTGCTGAAACGTGCAGTGAAAATATTCTTCGTCGAGTTCTATGACTCTGAAATCTAAGTCTTTATATGTGATGTTTTCTTTCATATTGGACTATTTTGACATTTAGACAATTGAACAGTTAGACTTATGGATTGCGAGGCTACGAGATTTCTAGGTTTTCGAGATTCCCGCTCATTGAGCCTGTCGAAATGAGATTTGAACAATTTTTGGTGCCATTTTGAAACTTCTGAATCTTTTTTTTCTATCCGCAAAAGGTGTCGCTCGCAAGCTTGCTTTGCCTTTTGCTTATCTAAGCTGCCCTTTCAGGGCGTATGTGTGCCCGAAAATCCTGTTTCTTCCTTTCTTTTAATTTTCCTCTTTGAAACCATTGAGCCGTCCCTTCGACAAGCTCAGGGAGCTAAATCCTCCTAACTCCTATTTTCTCACTCCTAACTTTTTCACTTCCCACTTCATTTCAAAAACAAACCGATTTGTTCCGCCTTGATTTTTTTCGCAATAATGCGTTTTTCCTGGTCTAAAACATATATTAAAGGTGTGTTTTCGATGCAATAGGCGTCGATGGGGTCGAGGCCGCGCGATGACATGGCGCTGACGTTAATAAAGCTTTCATCGATGGGCTGAAAATTGTAATGCATGTCAACGGCATAGACTTTAACATCGTTTCTGTGCTGCACCAAATCCTTCAAATCCTTGGCATCAGCTTGGCAGACTTCACATTCGTGGTCATAGAAGAAAAGGATTAAGTAATCAGTTTCAATGCTTTGTGTTTCAATATATTGTCCTTTTGTATTACGCAAACATAATTCAGGTGCTTTTTGAAAAAGTGCTAACCTTTTCAGGTTGCCGGATTGGGTTGCGATGAAAAACCGGTTGGCTTCATTAAGGCCTTCTATGCTGTCGTCAACAAGGAAATAATGATCGGCAAGATGGATGGAAACCTGATCTTGGGTCATGTATTCGGGGTGCTCGTATTTGCCAAGCAGATACCAAAGTGTGAAATCGCGCACGGCTTTATTGCCGATTTTTCCGATAAGTTTGTCGATTTCCGCATTGATGGAATCGGGCAGAGGCGCCACCACTTTGTCGAAAAAGGCATCTATGCGATTGGCGTATGCCTGATTGCCATAAAGCGAACTGTCGTTCAATTGACAATTATCCCAAAAATGATCCTTGTAATATTGATATGATAAGTGCCTGTCATTCAGCAGGGAATCGGGTAGGATAGGGTCGTTCAGCAAACCTTCCGACTGGCAGAAAGCCTTTGCGCCAAGGATTGAAAGCAACAATATCAGGCAATATGTGACGACCGATTTACGCATATTCGGCTGCGAAAATACAATTTTTTGTAGATTTGCAGGTTGGTTAGGAAATGAGAAATATCCATCAATATTCATTATATTTTTAAATCTTTGAATCTTAAATCTTTAAATCTTAAATCATGAAAAAGTGTTTGCTTTCACTCTGTTTTTTGTTAGCTGCCATTTCGTTACATGCCCAAAACGATTTGAGCGATAAGGGTTATTTCGGACTGAAACTTGGGGGATCGGCATCCGTTTATCAGCTTCATACCTATAGCGTTTCGGCTATACCCTATTATAAGATAAATCCGAAATTGGACGCTGGATTAGGATTTAACTTTATGTATTCCAATCATTTAGGTGAGGCTCAAGGCGGACGTTGTTCCCTGCCGCTATATGCTGATGTGAAATATGTTTTCCTAAAAAAGTCAGTCGCGCTGTTTGCGGAGGCGCAGTTTGGCTTGAATGTCGGCCTGACTATGTATAAGGATTCATATTATGCCAATTATGCTGGTCACTTTGGCACATTCCAATTGGGCGTTTCAGTTCGTCGTTCCGACATAAGTTTTGGCGTTATGGCATACGATTATTCGAAGCATGGCGAATCCGCCGCCACGGGTATTGGTGTCGAATATAGTTTGTTTTTGCGATACGCATACAATTTCAGGCTGACAGATTGAAAATGCTTGGTTTCACAAACCAAAGCCACCAACGGCCTTTTCCAAAACAGAAAGATTGATGGCAATGATGTTTTGACTATCTTTGCGTTTTATTTGAAAAGGATGCAATTATGATTTATGATTTCACCTACGAAAATCCCACGAGGATTCATTTCGGCAAATCGGCAATGAGTCATTTGTCCGAAGAACTCAAGTCATACGGCAAAAACGTCTTGCTGGTTTATGGTAAGAATTCAATTAAAGTGACAGGACTTCACGGCCAGATAATGAATATCTTACATGAATGTGGAAAGATGGTCTTTGAGTTGCCGGGCATCAATTCCAACCCGCGTTATGCGCAAGTCATGGAAGGTGCCCGAATGGTGCGCGAGAATGGCATCGATTTCATCCTTGCCGTTGGCGGCGGCAGCGTCATCGACTGCACGAAAGGTATTTCCGTCAGTTCCTATTATGAGGGCGATGCTTGGCAATATTATTGGGTGGAAAACGGCTCAATCGTCAACAAAACCGTTCCGTTTGCCGCCGTACTGACAATGGCTGGTACGGGTTCCGAAATGAATGCTACTTCGGTGATTACCAACGAGGAAAAGAAACTCAAGATAGGGCGCACTTTCCCTTTGTGGGAGCTGTCACCTAAGTTTTCCATCATGAATCCCGAACTGACCTACACAGTTCCGCGACGGCAGATGGTCAGCGGCATTTACGACATTTTCTCTCACCTCATGGAGCAATATTTCAGTGGCGACGACGATTGCACGACCGATTATCTCACCGAAGGCGTGATGCTTTCGCTCATCAATGCGGCAAGGAAGGCTTTGATAAATCCTGAAGATTACGAGGCAAGAAGCAACATCATGTGGTGCGCCACGATGGGCCTGAACAGGATTTTAGGCCTTTCAAAAACGCAGGACTGGGAAGTGCATAAGATTGAGCATCAGGTAGGTGCATACACCGATTGTCCACACGGCATCGGGTTAGCCATCATTTCGCCAGCCTATTATCGTTACATCTTTAAATATGGTTTGCCGAAATTCGTCCGCTTTGCGAAAAATGTCTGGCATATCGAGGAAAAGGGCAGGAGTGAGGATGAAATCGCCTTGGAAGGTATCAACCGTTTGGAAACATTCATTAAGGAACTGGGCATCATGCAGACTTTGAGAGACATAGGTGTAACTGAAGAGATGCTTCCTTTGATCGCACAATCCACGGCACCAGGCGGCGGCTACAAGAAAATGAATGCCGAAGATATTATGGTGGTGCTGAGAAAATCATTTTGAAAATGGCTGACAGAGGAGAAATCATCATATACCAGACTCCTGACGGAGAAACACAGTTGGATGTCAGGTTGGAAAAAGAGACGGTGTGGTTGACGCAGCAACAAATGAGTGTTCTTTTTGGCAAAGATCAGTCAGTTATAACTCGCCATATTCGTAATATTTTCAAAGAGCAGGAACTGGATGAAAAAAGTAATATGCAAATTTTGCATAATACTCTTTATAAGTATAAACCAACAGCTGTATATAATCTGGATGTCATTATTTCAGTTGGCTATCGTGTTAAGTCTCAAAATGGTGTGGTTTTTCGTCGTTGGGCAAATTCCATTTTGAAGCAGTATCTCATAAATGGCTATGCTGTCAATCAGAAAAGAATTGAGCAGTTGGGGGAGGTTATCCGTTTGTTGAAACGCACACAAGATGCTTTGGACAGCAAGCAAGTCTTGTCAGTAATTGAACATTACAACGAGGCCTTGAATTTGTTGGATTCGTATGACCATCAGTCAATGAAACGTCCGGAAGGAAATAAAGCCATTTATACATTGACATACGAAGAGTGCCGTGAAGTGATTGGCACGATGCGCTTTGGCAATGATTCTGAAGTGTTTGGCATAGAGAAAGATGATTCTTTCAAAGGTAGCATCGGCAATATTTATCAATCGTATGGCGGTCAGGATGTTTATCCGACTTTGGAGGAAAAAGCTGCCAATCTGCTTTATTTTGTTACAAAAAACCACAGTTTTGTTGATGGTAACAAACGAATTGCCGCAACAATGTTCTTGTATTTTCTGGATAAAAATCAGGCTCTTTTTATTGATGGCAACAAGGCAATCGATGATTATACTCTTGTGGCACTGACGATTATGATAGCAGAAAGCCGTCCTGAAGAAAAGGAAATGATGATTAGTGTCGTAATGAATTGTATGAAATAATAATCAATATATATGTCATTCTATGTAAGTCAACCCATGGCCACGGCGCCAGCAACGTTTCTGAGCGAAACGCAACAGCATATTTACGAAACCCTGCAGCAGTTGGGCATCGCCTTTGAGCGTGTCGACACCGACGATGGCTCCACGATGGACGATTGCGTCTTCATTTCCGAAGGTTTGAATTGTCCTGTCGTAAAGACGATTTTCGTGTGCAATCGTCAGCAAACGCGCTTTCATTTGTTTGTTACGACAGCCGAAAAACCTTTCATTACCAAGGACTTCTGTGGCGCATTGGGCATTTCGCGCGTATCGTTTGCCCCTCAGGAAATGCTGTTGGAAAAGTTGGGAACGCCAATGGGTGCAACCACTTTGCTCAGTCTCATCAACGACAAGGAAAACGCAATCACCGCCGTCATCGACAAGGATGTTGCCGAGCGCGAAATGTTTGCCTGCACCGACGGCACCAAGACTTGTTTCATGAAACTGAAAATGAGCGACGTGTTTGAGAAATTCCTGCCTTACACAAAGCATGAGCCAGTCATCATCGAAGTATAAGACCTTGAAAGAGCAGATAAATTTCCTTATTTTCTTAACGTTAAGGCTTTCAGATTGTTGAAGAAGTTTTTTATTGCTTTCTTATAGAAGAGGCTGGCCACCATAATGCCTAACACAATGGCAATTGTAACTTTTACAGCAGTATAACCGGCGTTTAAGGCCAAAGGAATCTGTTCTGAAACCAAGTAATAGGAACTCCAGAAAACCCCTCCACCCGGTATCAAGGGGAAAATGCCGCAGATAAGGAAAACGATGTTCGGACATTTCAGTTTTACGGCAAAGAAATGTGACAATGAAGCTACGCAAACCGTGGCAAGAAACGTTCCGCCAACAGAGTCGAGCGGAGTGTAGTAAGTGGATAGCAGATAAATGAACCAGCCAAACATGCCGACTATGCCGACTACATGATAGTATTGCTTTGGCACGCCGAACAATACGGAAAATGCGGCAGTTCCCAAAAAGGCAGCAAGTAACTGCCAGGGAATGTGTGCAGTAATTTGGTCAGTGATAGGTTTTACCATCTGTATCATGGAATGGGAAAGCACACATTCCGTCACAAACGCAATGCCGACACCTAATGCGATGCAGAAAAATACCATCAAGGCATCAATCATGCGGGTGATGCCCGAAAGGTAGTTTTCGCTGGCTATATCGCGCAATCCGTTGGTGAAAGCCGCGCCCGGAATCAAGGGCACCAGACTCCCAACAATCATATTGCCAAGGTGAGCACCAAAGCCAATTTTGTGGAAAATGACACACAGAAATGTCGCCAGAATGCCACCGCAAATGTTCGACAAGGGTTTAGAATAAAACAATAGGGCAAAAACCGAAACGAAGAAAAACATAATGCTGCCCGAAACAGCTGATGCTAAGCAGTCGATTATGCTGCCTCCAAAAATGGCGCAAAAACCGATACAGCCGAGGAAAGCGGCAACGACTTGGTGTCTCAGGGCATATCCCTTTTGGTCGCGAATCTCATTGGCACACCGGTTGGCTTCTTCAATGCTCATGTTTTCGGCAACGATTCTTTTTGCCAATTGGTTGACGGCGATTACCTTATCAAGCCGTGCGCCTTTTATCGGTATGGTTTCCATCTTGGAAAAAGAGTCTCCAGATACGAATATGGCATTCGTCATAATGACAAAATTGTGGTCCGTGTCGCCATAATGAAAGGCAATCCGTTCCATGATTTCCTGTACACGGGTTATTTCGCCGCCATTTTCAAGCAACATTCGCCCCATTCTGAAAGCGAGAGTAAGTATTTCTGATGTCGTGTTTTCCATAGAAAATGTATAGCGGCAAAAATACGAAATTCATCGTTTAAAGGCCTATCGTGGCAGCAAAGAATCTTCTGTAAGCCTCAACCTTTTTCTCGAAAGCCAAAGGATAGGCGCGGGAAGATGATGGCAATCGGTACAATCGCAAACCGTCATAACCAGGTATGGCAACAGAACCGCCAACTGCTGGTAATTCGTTGATTTTGAAATAGTCGCAAATTGTCTGTGTGGCTTTTCCGCCCGTTGCGGCTATGGCGCGACATTCAGGAATCTGCCGCAGCAAAGCATGAATGTCGGTTGCTTCCACAATTTCTAAAAACTTATCCGATGAGTTCTCTTTCAGTCGGCGCACGGCTGATGCCGTGTCGTAGAAGGCTATGCCTTTTTCTTTCAGGAAATCCATGATTTCATTTTTCTTGAACGACTTTTTTTTCAGGTCGACGAAATGATTCTTGTCGCAGAAAAACACTTCGCCTTCGATGCGCCAGTGGTCGTTGATGAAATTCGGGTAGTAGAAATCCATGCACCAACGGTTTTTCGACGTTGGGAAACTGCCCATAAACAGCACTTTCGCATTTGATGGCAAAAAGGGTTTAAACGGATGTTGTTCTATTTCAATTGAATCGGTCATTTTGTTTTGCATTAACGTCGTGTAAAAATAGGAAAAAAACACTGACAAATTCCATATTGCGAAATTTTGATAATTTTGCACCCAAATTCAGTTAGCGATGACACTTTCACTCTTAATCTTTGGCCTTATAACAGATTCATTATTAGCGGTTTTAGTTGGTTTGGTTGGAGCGCGTAGACGCATTGGCTTTGGCTGGGCCTTTTTGCTTTCGGCCATTTTCACGCCTTTGGTTGGCTTGATTTGTTGCTTGATTTCCGACAAACTGCCTGATGGCGACCGCAAATGGGGCTGCCTCGGCACATTGCTTGGCATAATGGTCATGGTTGCCCTTCTCGGCTTTTGCCTTTCGTTTTTCGCCTTGCTGTAATTGGTGTTGGATGACGAGTGTTGTGTGAAAACTGAAAACCGAAAACTGATAACTGATAACAATCAATACATACTCATGATAAAAAACATCATTTTCGATTTTGGCGGTGTCCTTTTGGACTGGAATCCGCATTACCTGTATGATCCGTATTTTGGCGATGTGGAGAAAGCCGAATGGTTTTTGACCAACATTTGCACCTATCCTTGGAATGCTCAGCACGATGCGGGAAAACTTGTGGCTGAAGGCACCGCAGAACTTGTAGCGCAGTATCCTGAATGGGAAAAGGAAATCAGGATGTATTACAGCGAGTTCGATAAAATGCTTGGTGGACAAATAGCGGGCATGGAGGATTATATCAAGGAATTGAAGGGTAGGGGATTCCGCATTTTGGGACTTTCGAATTGGTCGTTTGAGACCTTCGCCGTGGTTCGTCCGAAATATCCGATTCTCGATTTGATTGAGGAACGTGTGATTTCTGGCGAAGAAAAGGTGCTGAAGCCCAATGCCGAAATCTACGAAATCCTGCTTAGGCGTTTCAACATCAAGCCAGAAGAAAGCGTTTTCATCGATGACAATGTGAACAATATCAAAGGCGGAGAAAACGTTGGTATTCAAGGAGTTATTTTCAAAGATGCCGAACAGTTGAGAACTGATTTGGAAAAACTGCTTTGATACTAATTCGTTTGATAATTTCGGCCGGTGAACATTTTCGCCGGCTTTTTTGTTATGCTTCCGAAACAACAAACCAATTTAAACCTAACAACTATGAACAAGAAAATGATTCCTTTTTTCGGCAGCATCCTGCTTTTCGGCATGTTTTCGTGCAAACAGACGGAAATAGTCAGCAAAACGGTTCCCGAACTCGACATTGAGCGTTACATGGGTCCTTGGTACGAAATCGCCCGTTTCGATCACAGTTTCGAGCGTGGACTTGTGGGTTGCATGGCCAACTACGCGCTTCAGTCCGACGGCATGGTGAAAGTGACCAACACGGGCTACAAAAACAGCCTCGATGGAAAATACAAGGAGTCGGTGGGTAAGGCCTATCGTCCTGATGACAAAATTCCCGGCAAACTGAAAGTGTCGTTTTTTATGTCTTTCTATTCGGATTACAATGTCCTTGAACTTTCGCCTGATTACCGTTTCGCCTTAATCGGCAGCAAGACAGACAATTATCTTTGGATTCTGAGCCGCACGCCGCAATTGTCGCAAGACGAATTGGATTTCCTGCTCAAGAGCGCACAATCGCGCGGCTACGATACGAGCAAACTCATTTGGGTGGAGCAAAAGCAATAGTTTTGCAAAGCGGAAGACTTGATTTTCGATAAAGAATGACTTTTTCTATAATTGATTAAATGTGTTTGGGACTGGCCAAAAATAATGGTCAGTCCTTTTCTATTTGAGGATCATTAAAGTGTCAGGTCAATCTTGCTTCTATTGCTTCATCGTTTTATAAGATTTTGCTAAGTACATGACAAAATTTGAAAGATGTCGAATTTAGGTATATGATTAGGGTTCATTATGCACTCGGCGATGTAGTCCAGGCCGTACTTGAAGAATGACACGGCCTTTCTCCCGTTCTTGAGTATTCTGATTTTCTTGA
>NZ_JBADWU010000047.1:0-2533 GCF_056203535.1 Candidatus Limimorpha sp.
TCGGCATCAAGCTCCATGTCGACGACGGTCTGTCCCAAGGTGTTCGTTATGGTAATGTGTTGCATTCCGGGAACTTCAATATTGATGTCGCCTGATGTCGGGTTAGGATAAAGTTTGGCATTGATGCTGTTTTCGCTGACATCGAAAGTGCTTTTCACGTTTACGGTAATGGCATTGTTGCCTTCGCCGCATGCATTGCTGACGTTCACGGTCAGTATAGCATCGCCTTTAAATTCAGGCGACCAATTGACGATGACCGTATTGCCGCTGCCAATAATGGAACCTGCTTCAGCGGGTTCAATGCTCCATTGGTATATGCTGCCGCTCATAAAGCCGGACTGGACGAAAACGCTGTTTGGCGTGAGGTAGGAATCAACTTCTGTATCACCTTCAATGGCTTGCATTTCGTCAAATGTTTCTATGGCGAGGTGCAGGGTGACGATGCTGTCGCAGCCTGTCGATGAGGTGAATGTCTGTTCGTAGTCGCCGCTCTCGAAGTATTCCGTGCCGTTCCAAATGTAGCTGTCGCAGGTGCTAATCATGAACTCATGCGTCGTCGACGGATTTATGGTGAGATGCAGTGTGACGATGCTGTCGCAACCAAATTGTGTGGTGAAGGACTGCTCGTAGTCGCCGCTTTGTGTGTAAGTTGCGCCGTTCCAAGTGAAGAAGTCGCAGCTTGTGATGTTGAGTGAGGTGGAATATTCGTGTTCGATGGTAAGGTGCAGGATGACGATGCTGTCGCAACCATTAGGCATTGGGAAAAACTGTTCGTAATCACCACTTTCGGTGTAAGTTTCTTCATTCCAAGTGTAAGAGCCGCAGCTGTTGATGTCGAACGAACTGACAGAAGTATGTAGAACTGAGATTTGAACCGCGTTGCTGTAGACGGTTCCCAAAAAGTTGGAAACAAAGTATCTCAAATACCAACCATCGAAAGATTCGTCAAGGGCTTCGCCGTTGTAGGCTTGGTAATCAGTGAAGTCTTCGTCGGCAGCGATTTGCCATCCTTGGCGTGTTGCGTGTTGTGTGTTTGGAGTCTGCAAGTCGAGGCTGCTACCTGTACAAATCGTTTCGGGAATAGTAATTTCGCCGACAATAGGCTGTAAAGCGTAAGGATCGAAATCATGAATGGCGCGGATGTATGCGTGTGTTGACTTGTTGGTTTTTGCCGAAAATCCACCATATTGACCAGGAGAACCGAAATCAACGCCCCAGGCCATTTCTTCGTCGTATTCAGTGCTAGTCCAGTATAAGTCATAGTTCATCGATGCCCCTCCCGCTCTAATGATTGAGTCTTCGATAAGAGGGAGCACGCCATAAAGTTTCGAAAGTTGTCCTGCTGAAGGCAGATACCATCCGTTTTCGAAATCAACCTGAAAAGCAGCATACGAATTGTTGTTCTGATAATTCCGAAGCGTGCTAGTGTTTGAAAGACCGTTGTTGTCTGTCAAAAGATTAAATAGGACTTCTGGTTGGTGGTTGGGTAGCGGCGAATCGGTTTGGTCTCCCCAAGGGTGGATTGAAGGTGCGTCGTTTAAGGCTACCATCCAGTAAGACTTTTCTTCGGAATTGACATAAAAGATGATGCCTTTGCTGCCGTCTTCATTAACAATGGTTTCTCCAATGGGGGATTCGGTGCTGTTGGCGCTGAATGAACGGATTGACCGCACCCCAACCAAAGCGTTGTTGCAAGGAGTCTTTGTGTAGTTGCCCAAATTGCCGTTTCTTGCCATGTCGTGCATGTGGTATGGAGTGCGTTCGGTTGAAGACCAATAGTTGTCGGTGTTTTCATATAATGGAGTGGCTCCAATGGCCGCAAGGGAATTGTTGACAACGAGGATTTGGTTGTACAGCAACCGTAGTTCGCCTGCTGCGGGAAGATACCAGTCGTTCTCGAAATCGACTGACCACGGAGCGGGGTAAGAGTAGGCTCCGCCATACATATTCCTGAGGATTTCGGTGTTGTAGTATCCGTCGAAGTCGTAGATGGCCTTGCGCGATTCATCAATGTCGGGCAAAGGAAAGTCATCTCCGTAACCTCCGAAAGGAGTGTTCACTTCATCGTCGTAAAGGTTGACGGCTAAGCCGTTCTGCCCTGATGGGGCAACGTAATAAACCACGCCCATTGCAGTTTTTCCAGAAGATGGAAATTCGTTGATTCTAACGGTGCTTCCGTCAGTGCAAAGTATGTCGCCGATATGCACCGTTTGCTGTGCCGACAATAATATGGGCAATGTCAGCAAAAGGATAAATAGTTTTGTTCTTTTCATAGTGATGTATTTTTAAAGATAGATGTTTGTTTTCATTTGGTAGATTTACAAATTATTCCACTCCAATGCGTCTGATGCATGAACCGTCTTTGGTTAGGATTCTGACCACATAAACACCCGTGCCGAATTGCGCCATGTTGATGCTTGACGTATCGGCATCAAGCTCCATGTCGACGACGGTCTGTCCCAAGGTGTTCGTTATGGTAATGTGTTGCATTCCGGGAACTTCAATATTGATGTCGCCTGATGTCGGGTTAGGA